>JAICKD010000409.1 GCA_025928125.1 Ktedonobacterales bacterium | reverse complement strand
CTGCTGGTGATGCTTCCGGCGCTCTGCCTGCTGGCGGCGCTGCTGCTGGAAGATATCCTGGAGCGGGTCGAGCAAGGCATCGTCGCATTCGCCGATCGTCTGCCGAGGCTGCGGCTGCCCGGTCGCGCGCCCGCGCTGGCTGCGACGTTGCTGGCGCTCGTGCTGGTCGGCCTGAGCGCCAACTGGAACATCCAGCGCTATTTCGTGGACTACCCCCACCAGACGAATCAGGATCCCTGGTGGACGACGTATACCGACATCGGGCGCTATCTGGGTACGCTGCCAGCGGGGACGCATTTCATCCTGTTCAGCGACGACACGCTGGTGGCGGATTACGCGACGCTGCGCTATCTCGGGCCAGGCACAAGCGGCGGCCGTGTCGAGACGACGGACGAGCTGGCGCAGGCACTGGCGAACAGCACCGGCCCGACGGTGACCATCGTGACGCTGAGCCGCGTGAATGATCTCGAACAGGCGCTGGAAGCGGGCGGGACGCTGCCAGCAGGCTCGTTCATTCCATACGTCACCGCCAACCATACGACGACGTTCTATCTCTTCACGACGCAGCAGGCGCCGCCTGGCAGCACAGGAGGATAAACCCTGACTGCATGTGGCACACTATTGGGGGTAATGGCTTTCCCGGCCGTCAAGGGGGCTGGCCATCTCGGCCATAAATGGCCGGAGTAACAGGAATCGAGCCATGAATGGCCGCCTCGCCTAAAGGGCGACCAGGAACGCGGCGCCGATGGGCGTTTACGCCCCACGCCGTCCCTACTCCGGCCACTTATGGCCGAGAGAGCATACGCGGTGAATAATCGGCCATTTCCGGTTCTGGCCAGAGCGGAAGAAGATGTCGAAAGGAGCGCATCTTCTACCCTCTCATCACATCACACAAAAGCCGGTATGATATGGCTGAGCGAGAGCGATAGAGAGATGGAGATGTGAGCAACAGTCAGTTACCATTACCTGAAGGCAACGGTTTGCCCGCAACACCGAAGCATCCGGGCTTCAGGGCCGACTGACGGGCGGCCCACTGCCCCGAAAGGCAGTATAGTACCGGGTTTTCTCTGAACTCTATGCGTGGTGAAGCCGTTTCACGATAGACTCTATCGTGTGCCTTACGCATGCGGATAGTATAGCATAGAAAGGAAACTGGCGCCTCCTCTGTCATTCGAAGCGCGACAGGGGCTCCGCCGCGATTTCTATGGATGAGCGAGAACACGCGACCCGGCGGGCGCACAAGCAGCAACGGCCGGACGCGAGGGAGGCGATTCCGGTAATGGATGCGACATCCGCGGAACAGATGGTTCAGGAGACGGCGACGCAGCATGAGCAAATGCCCGCCAATCTGCCTGATCCGCGTAATCCAAGTACTGCCGAGAAACTGAAACAGCGCACCTCCAGCGGCGGCTACGTCGTGAGCGACGCCGACCTGGTGCGCGCGATTCGGGCCTGGAAGGCGCGAGGCGAGAGCGAGCGCGTGCGGGGGCTGTGCGAGGCGCTGGTCACCCGCTGCATGCCCGAGTTTCAGCGCCGCAGCTATGGTCTGCGCCACCGGCCCGACCTGATGGAAGAGGCCATCGCTGGCATGATCGAGCAGTTGCTGCGAGAGGCGCAGAATCCGCGCGAAGAGTTCATGCTGGCCAACTTTATCCATTATCTGCGCTGCCTCTGCGCCGATAATTTTCAACGGGTGTTGCGCAACGAGGGGCTGAGCTACCGGCGCGACGCCCAGGGTAACCCGGTCGGACGCGGGATGCATGTCCCCCAGGCGCTGGTAGACCGGCTGGACGTGCCGCTCGGCGAAGGCGATGGCGCGGAGACCGCCGGGCGCGAACTGGCTGATCCCGGCGATCAACTGGCGACGCGGATGGCATCCATTGAAGCGCAGCGTATCCTGCGCTACCTGACCGACCCGCTCGACCAGCGGATCATGATTTTGCGCGTCTTCGAGGAGATGCGCTGGGACGATATCGCCGCGCTCTGCGGCAAAACAGAACGAACGATGCGTCTGCGCTTCGAGAAGTCGAAGGCGCTGCTACGCGAGCGGATCGCAACTGAAAACGCGGAAGAGCAATGAGCGGGTCGCCCGCTGATGGCCGATAAGGCAGGGCAAGGAGAGAAGGCATATGACGAAGCGAACTGCTGCACAGCGCGATCCGCTGATGCAGATCAAGATGGAGCTGGCCGCCGCCAGCGAAGATAGCAATAAGGGCGCGCTGGCCGCCGCCCTGACGCAACATCCGGCGCACGCCGAGGAGTTGACGGCATTTTATACCGCGCTGCTGGCGACGCGGGGCTACGACGATGCGCCCATCACCCCGGCGATGGACGCCATTGCCGAGCGCGCCTCCGCCCGCGCGTTTGCCGCCGTCTTCGGGAGCGTGGGTGTCGCCGCCGCCGCCGCTGAGCAGGCCGCGCCCGTTGCGGCCGCCGCGCTTGCCCAGGCGCATACGCTCAAGGCGCTCCGCCAGGCGCAGCGCAAGAGTCTACGCGAGGTCGCGCGCGGGCTGGGGCTGGGCGTGGATGTATTGAGCGCGCTCGAGGCCGGACGCATCCGCGTGAGCTCAGTGCCGGAGCGGCTGCTCCAGCGGTTGAGCGCATTGCTCGATACCGCCGCCGGGCAGGTTCAGGCGATGCTGGCTGGCCCGACGCAGGCGCCCGCGTTCTTGCGCAGCAGACAGGGCGAGCGCAAAGATGCCGCCGCGCCCGAAGAGATGTCCTTCGCGGATGCGGTGCGCCTGAGCGCCGAGATGTCCGCTGAGGAGAAGTCCACCTGGCTGGCCGCCGAGTAGGTGGCCAGCAGAGGGCATATCAAACTGATGGCCTCGAATGCGATAGAATGTATCAAGGTATTACTGTCATATTCATTGGAGAGACTCGTCTATGCAACATCCATTGGGCATTCCAGGGGTCTACTCCGATCCCGAGATTCACGGTGGCCAGCCTGTCATCGAGTCTGGTATTCCCATTTATCTCATTCTGGATATGCTTGCACAGGGCTTCCCACGGGAAGAGATGCGTGACGACTATGGCATTACCGATGAGCATATTCGCATTGCGCTTCATTTCGCTGCTGAGTACGTGAAGCGTGAGGGGCATGATGCTGCCTGATTGGCGATTTTTGCTTGATAGCCATGAGACACGTTGTAAGCTCATCTACTGAAAATGCTATACCTCACATGGAAGTCGTATGGAATCTGTCATACGAGTTTGATGACAATCTGGCATGAATAGTTGACGGAATGTGGATAACTCGTTACATTGTGTTGAATAATAGGTCACGTTGCTGAGCGGCGCATGGTGTGGTAAAGCAAAAGGCAACAGATTTTCCCCATATTTCAGGGAGTAGCACGGGAGAGGAGTCGCGGAATGCATGCGATGCCCTACCGCAATTCCTCGCCAGAGTTGCGAGCGGTCCGTGGGCCAGGCGCACCTGGTGAGGGAGTGGACGAGCTAGCTGGCCGGAGCGAGATGCTGTTACACCGTATCGTGGAGATCGAGCAGGGGCTGGCCGTTCAGGAATGGTGGCTGCTGGGGCGCGCGCTCCCTGAGGCGAGACTGCTGACGGAGATCATCAGCCTGCTGGCTGTGGCGCGTGGAGAGCTTTTCCAGTTTCTCGCCGACTTCTTTGGCCGCGCTCCGCTGGGATTCGACCCGGCGGAAAATCCCGCTGGCAGCGAAGAGCCACACATGGATGATCCCATGTGGATGAACGAGCGCCACCAGCAAACGCTCTATCTTCTGCGCAATGTGGCGACCTCACTGCCGCCGATGATTCAGTACGCCCGCATGCTACGCGCCAATGCTGAGCGCCTCAATCTGGCGGTCACCGCGCTCGATGGCCTGAGCATCGTCGCGGGCCGACTCGAAGAAGCCTACGAACTGCTCCAGCAGCCACCAGCGTAGAATACACGCGGGCGGTTGAAACCGCGCCTGAAGGGCCTGGGGCCACAAAACCCGCCTGCGCGGGTTTCTACCAGATCCGCCCACAGTCCAACGTGTTGGAGCGCGCTTGGTAAGTCCGCGTCGGCGGACTTCGTGGCCGAGCGGGAGCGAGGCCGTTTAGGCGCGACTTTAGACTTTAGTCGCCAGCCATCCGTACCAGCCTCGGCACTCATCCGACT
>JAICKD010000812.1 GCA_025928125.1 Ktedonobacterales bacterium | reverse complement strand
CCACCACATCGCCACTGGCGCAGCATAGCTCGAAGCCATCCTCGCCCGTGTAGCCGGTGCGCAAGATCAAACAGGAGATACCCGCGATGGTCCCCTCGGCAAAGTGGTAGTAGGCGATGGCGTCGAGGTCGGTGTCCGTCAGCGTCGCCAGGATGTCGCGCGCGCGCGGCCCTTGCAGCGCGAGCAGCCCCGTCTCGTCGGAGATATTGGTCAGCGTGACATCGTCACGTCCAGCTGCCTGCTGTGTGAACCAGGCCCAGTCGCCCGCCGTCGTATCCGCGTTGACCACGGCCATATACCGCGCGTCGCCGAAGCGGTAGATCGTAAGATCGTCCAGCGTACCGCCCTGCTCGTTGCAAATCTGCGTGTAGAGCGCCTGCCCGTCAGTCAGCCGGGCGACGTTGTTGGGGACAAGCCCCTGCAAGAAATCGAGCGCCCCTGGACCCTCGACGCGAAACTCGCCCATATGCGAGACATCGAAGATGCCCGCGCGTTCGCGGACGGCGCGGTGTTCTTCAAGAATACCGCTATACTGAACGGGCATCTCCCAGCCGCTGAACTCGACGAGACGCGCTCCCAGCGCGCGATGCTCGTCGTAGAGCGGGGTGCGTTTGAGCCGCGGCGTCGCGGTGTCGGTCGAAGAGGTATCTGCGCTCATGTTGCTCGGCTGCCTTCTGGGCAACATCCAGGCACTGGCTCGCGCACGCCATTGCGCAACGGGCCGTTGGGTTGCCGTTCCACATTCTAGCCGGGTGGCGCACCGTTTGTCCAGCAAGGGATGTTAGCAAACCTCACCCCCAGCCCCTCTCCTAGGAGAAGAGGGGAGCCAGATGCAAATCAATAGATGAAGCTGACACCCGAGCGCACATAGGCGAAGCGATAGCTCACCCGTCCCCAGCCGCCGCCGTTCCAGTAGAAGTTCATCTCGGAGACGAGGAACCAGCCGCCAGGATAGACCTTCTCAACGTGGGCGACGTGGCCCGCGCCACCCGCGCCCTCGACCCCCGGCTGGAAGACGACCGTTGCTCCGGCGCGTGGCGTCCGCCCGACCCGGTAGCCGCGCGACGCCGCGCCCGCCGCCCAGTAGCGCGCGTTGCCCATGTGGCGCAGGTTCTCATCCTGCCGCTTGTACTGCGCCCACCAGGTGCATTGCCCAAACGCCCACCAGTAGTAGCCGTTCTTCGGGCGGTTCACCTTGAAGGATGGATGCCCAGGGACGTACATATAGGCCCACCTCGGCGGCCAGGGACGCACTGGCGCAGGCGAGATAACCCCATTCGTGGGTGGCGCGCTGTTGGTCTTCGCGCCGCCGCCTGAGGATTTCCCGGCAGGCAGCCCGGCGCTCCCCGGCGCCTTGACGCCCGGGCCAGCGCCGCCGCCGAGGCCAAGCACCGCGCCCGCCTGCGTATCCCATGGCCCGCTCGGATCGCCGTTCGCGTTGTTGCTGGCGGTCTGCGCGCCCAGCAGCCCAAGGGGGAGCGATGCTGAGGCGAGCGGATTGGCCTCTACGAGCACGCCGACCACGAGGGCCAGCGTCATCAGGCAGACGACGAATCCCGCGACCAGGCTGCGTCGTCCGCGCCGTCGCGGCTGGAGCCAGGTCGGCGTTGGCGCGAGAGCACCCGCTGGCACGACGGTGACAGGCAGGCGTGACGTGGGATCGGCGTCTACGACCGCCATATCGGTCGGCAGGTAGACCGTGGGCGCCTGATCGGCGGCGACACGCGCATCTTCGATCACGGCCTCCAGCGCGGTCAAGATCATCGTCTGGCGGTTCACCAGCGTGGTATCTTCGGGGCGCACTGGTCGCGCGGTGGTCCTGCGCCGTCGGCGACTCGATCCACTGTAAACGCCTGGCATGTCTGATATGCCTGAGCTAGTTGGGTCAT
>JAICKD010000703.1 GCA_025928125.1 Ktedonobacterales bacterium | reverse complement strand
TAGGACGTGTGAGGGAAGATAGACTGTTTTAGCGCGCCGTTAGTCGCTATCTTCGTTGTCGAGGTCGTCGTCCATCTGGCCGGTATATGGCCCGTCGATGCCCTGATGCAGCACCCGCAGCCCCAGCAGCGCGCACCGCTGCCGCGCCGGGCCAATCGGCACGCCCAGCATCTCCAGCACATCCTGCGGCGTGATCGCGCGCAACTCTTCCAGCGTCGCCCCTTCGATACGCTCTGTCAGCATCGAGGCCGACGCCTGACTGATAGCGCAGCCACGCCCACTAAAGCGCACCTCCGTCACGCGGTCATCGCTCACCAGCAAATCGATCTCGACGCGGTCGCCACAGAGCGGGTTGGTATCCGCCGCTGCGATGGTGGGGTGCTCCAGATGGCCATGATTGCGCGGGTCGCGGTAGTGATCGAGGATATACTCGCGATAAATATCATCCATACGATAGTCTCCGAAACTGCCCAGACGAACGGCTGGCAACGCTGGTTCTGGGGCGACGCGCGCCGCAGGCTGAAGCCCTGCGGCTAATCCTGTTTGTTCAGTGTAGCGCTCATAGGCGGCGCGTACGTTCGCCCCAGGATTAGCCGCAGCATTCATGCCGCGACGTTCGATGCGCCACAAATATCCGCCAAATTCCTACAACGCGAACACGCCGTGCGCCCGCTCCAGCGCCTCCGCCAGCGCGTCCACCTCCGACGAGGTCGAATACACATAGAAACTGGCGCGCGCCGTCGCCGGAATGCAGTAGCGATCCATGATCGGCTGGGCGCAGTGGTGTCCCGCGCGAATCGCGATGCCGTCGCGGTCGAGCAGCGTGGCGAGATCGTGCGCGTGGATATCCCCCAGCGTGAACGAGATCGTCCCACCGCGCGCCTCGGCTCCCGGCCCGAAGATGCGAATCTCAGGCACAGTCGCCAGCCGCTCCAGCGCATAGCGTGTCAGCGCATGCTCGTGCGCGCGCACCTGCTCCATCCCCAGCGCCGAGAGGTATGCCACCGCCGCGCCCAGCCCCACCGCCTCGATGATCGCGGGCGTGCCAGCCTCGAACTTCTGCGGCAGGTCGGCCCAGGTCGAGCCAGACATCTTCACCTCGCGGATCATGCTGCCCCCGCCAAGGAACGGCGGCATCGCCTCCAGCAGCTCGCGTCGCCCCCAGAGCGCGCCGATGCCCGTCGGCCCCAGCATCTTGTGGGCGCTGAACGCCAGGAAGTCGCAGTCGAGCGCTCGCACGTCCACCGGCAGATGCGGCACGCTCTGCGCGCCATCCAGCAGCGCCAGCGCACCCATCGCGTGCGCCTTCGCGATCATCTCTTTGACCGGTGGCAGCGTCCCCAGCACGTTGGACATCTGCGTCAGCGCAACCAGCTTTGGCTTCGCCGTCTCCAGCAGGCGCTCATACGCCGCCTGGTCCAGTTCGCCATCGTCGGTGAGCGGCACGTAGTCCACGCGCGCGCCGGTCCGCTCCGCCGCGAGCTGCCACGGCACGATATTGCTGTGATGCTCCATCTCGGTGGTGAGGACCGTGTCGCCGGGACGCAGATTGGCCTCGGCCCAGGTGCGGGCGACAAGGTTGATGCTCTCGGTGGTGTTGCGCGTGAAGATCACCTCGCGCACGCTACTGGCGTTGATGAAGCGGGCCACCTGCTTGCGCGCGCGCTCATAGGCGCCGGTTGCCTCCTCCGCCAGCGTATACGCGCCCCGGTGCGTGTTGGAGTAGGAGGTGCGGGCGAAGGTGTCCATGGCGTCGAGGACTTGCGTGGGTTTCTGGGACGACGCGGCGCTATCGAGGTAGATGAGTGGCTTGCCGTTGACCTCACGCGCCAGAATCGGGAAATCCGCGCGTGGAGCGAGCGCCGGGATCTCGCCTGCGCCGCCGCCATCGACATCTGTCGTGACTGCGCCAGAAACTACGGATCGGTCACTCATCGTCCTAAATCCCTTCTTCCGCGGACCACACAGTATGCCAAAATGCCAGTGTGGCCCATGTTGATGATAGGTCTGGCCGGGTCTGAGCGGCAACAGGGCCGGAAGTCTCCTCCCGGCCCCGCATGCATCATGCTGTGACAGTGACGGCTCGCGCGCGGCTAGGCCTTGGGCGCTGCGCCGTCGTCGCCCGCATCCTCTTCGCTCTCGCCCGTCAGCCACTCGTAGCCCTTCTGCTCCAGTTCGAGCGCAAGCTCCGGGCCGCCGGTGCGGATGATCCGTCCCTTGAACATCACATGGACAATATCCGGCTGGATATAGTTGAGCAGCCGCTGGTAGTGCGTGATGAGCAGCGCGCCCATATTCGGCCCGCGCAGCGCGTTGACGCCCTCGGCGACGATCCGCAGCGCATCGATGTCGAGGCCGGAGTCGGTCTCGTCCAGCACCACCATCTTCGGCGCGAGCATCGCCATCTGCAGAATCTCGGCGCGTTTCTTCTCGCCGCCCGAGAAGCCCTCGTTGATG
>JAICKD010000438.1 GCA_025928125.1 Ktedonobacterales bacterium | reverse complement strand
TGCGCTCATGGCCAATCTGCGCCGAGACCGCCTGTTGTCCCGCCGCATGTGACGAGAACGTGAATCCAGTAGCCTCGTTTCTCCCTGTCCAGTGAATCGTGGCGTTGGTATCGAGGAATAACCCGGCGACGTGCAGGTCGGAGTTATTGACCTGGCGGCGCTGCTTCACGCCATGCCATTGGACGGCATACGAAACGACGGCGGGATCCGATGGGCCATTGCTCAAGGAGTTGGGGATGCTGAAAAAGTCTCTGACATGCTGGTGTTCGCCATCGAATGTCGCGGTTCCCTTGCCAAGATGGATTCCAACGGCGTCCGACGGGATGCGCACGGTCCAGAACAGGCCATCGGGGAATGGGAAGATCCCGGGGTTGAAGTCGTGGATCTGCGTCGAGAAGGTGTTGAAGTCAAACTGACCTACAAAGACATCCAGTCAGACAAAGCCGAACGTGTCGTGGTGGACCTTCCCATCGACGCCAACATACGTACCCTGCATGAACCGCATGTCCGCATCGAAGAGCAGACCGCCCGTTCCCGTACCCTGGATTTCGGTAGCGGCGATGAAGCCGTTAAAGTCGGTGATGGTCGACGGTTCCTCACTGCCAGGTGAGAGGACGTGAAAGGGCGCTCCGGGGAAAATCGTCTCGGGTATTGGTCGTGGCGCGGTGGAACCGTGTTTGGCCGAGGCCAGACCCGGCGCGAGCAACCCTGAGCCGAAGACAACCGCTGAGCCGACAGCGGCTGTCTTGATGACCGTTCGGCGCGAGACGGCACGATCCCAGAGATGCGTGTGTCCTGCGTGGAAGCGCGGTCGCTGCGCGTCTCCATCCCCTGATGTTGGACTCGGTGTTTGTGGTGGCGCGATGGGCCGATAGGCCGCCGGTGTGATATGCATCTCCTCCCCTTTGCTGCGGCATGGCCGCGGAATGCACATGACGACATACGACGAGGTTCAACGACAGGCCAAGATACACGAGGCGACAGGTACAGGGGAACCATACATGAAGACACAAAGAGGACGCACACAATGAGTCCGGTGGGTGAGCGCTACACAGGGGAAATGACCGAAGCCGAATGCTCTCCCGCCCGCCACAACACCACATCTACTGCAACGGCAGACCAACTCATCCACTGGTCAATCTCGTGGTAAATTGACGTAACAACCATACCATGACCGTTCCAGCAAATCAAGTCCTCACGGGTGACGCGCCATCTGTGGCTAGCTTCGCTTGCATGTGCTGTAGCGTCGGGGATATTGTTCATTATCTTGCCGTGCGCGTGCGGATCATCGACACACTTGGCCCCGCAACCATTCAGCCGGTCGTCGCCGCGCGTCATGTAGCGACTACCCTGAAAGACGACCTTCGCGCCGTGTTATGCGCTATCGGCGACGACCCCGCCTCCCGCGACGCCCTAGACTATGGCTTCGTCGCACGTTTCGTCCCGATAGCCGATGCGGACTACGATGACATCCGCATGATGGTGGCCGCCGCCGCCGAGGAGGCGGGCTTTCTGGTACTGCGGTGAGTTATGGCTTGTCGCCTTCCAGCCCCTCCGCGATGGCCTTGAGGTAGCGCTCGGCGGAGCGCTGGACGGCGGCGCTGGCGTCCGCGCTGACCACGCGCCCGGCAAAGCCCGCATAGAGCCGGTCGAAGCGGTAGGGCGCGATGGTGTCGCGGATGTGTCGAATCTTCGGCGCGGGTAACGGGATCAGATTGGGGTAGCTAAACATGAAGCTGACCCAGGCGCGGTCGGAGACCACATAGATCGTGTCGCCGGTCAGCAGCACACCCCGGCCTTCGGCGCCACCGGGCCAATGCAGTACGGTGCTGCCGGGAAAGTGGCCGCCCAGGCGCGCCAGCGTGATATCTCCCGGCAGCGTATACGTCTCGCCGGACCAGAAAGTGATGCGCGGGTCGGGCCGCATCACCCACTGGCGGTCCGCCTCGTGGAGATAGATGGCGGCGCCAAAGCGCTCGGCCCAGTCGATCATCGAGCCGTAGAGATGCGGATGCGAGGCGGCGATGGTCGCGATGCCGCCCAGCTTTTCCAACGCCTGGGCTGTCGCCTCGTCGAGATAGGAGATACAGTCCCAGAGCACGTTGCCCTGATCAGTCTGCACCAGCAGCGCCCGCTGGCCGATGGCGAAGGATGGCTCGGTGACAATGCCCGTCAGGCGCGGCTCCTCCTCCGTGAGGAGATTGCGGTAATTCCCCTGCCGCATGCTGGCGAGCGTCGTCCACTGCTGGCCGTTTGCCCCGAGATACTGGCGCTGGTCCAGGCAGATCGGGCATTCGGCGGGCGGCTCCTCGCTCGCGGCATACTGCGCGCCACAGGTGACGCAGATCCAATTTTCCATTGGTCACAACTCCTTTCATGCTGTCTTCGGGAATTGTGCCACATTCTACCGCAGGCAGAGGTCCGCGCCGCTCTCATCGCCGAAACAGTGGCCGTTTTGCAGCAGGATGACCACCTTCGTGATGTTGGAGAACTGCGTCAGCGTCTTCACGATCTCCGCCTTGATGCGCGCGTCGGCGCCAATGCCGGGCGACGCCGTCTGGCGGCAGAACTGGAGCGTCGCGGTCCCAGTCTCAGGCGTGGCGCCACGCATGTTCAGTGTAATCTTGAAGTCTGGCCCTCCGCAGCTCGACGTGCCGCCGCGCTGAAGCACCGTGGAGAGTTCGGTGAAATAGCCATCCGCCGCCTCGGAGGGCGTCGGACCCAGGAAAAGTTGCTGGACGGCATAGGTGGCGACCCCGAGTGTTGGCGAGGTCCGGTGGACCGGGAAGACCAGCGTGGGATCATTATACGAATCGGGGGCCTTCGAGAAGTAGACGAGCACCGGGTAGCCGGTGGCCGTCGCCGTGGTCGCGGGGAGCGTTGGTGCCGCCGTCGGCTGTGACTGCGCGTGCGTGGGCGCGGGATGAATCGCCGGGCCGGTGGTCTGGCCGCCACGAGTCGCTATCTGCGCGAAGACCGTCGCGATCAGGGCCACGACAATCACTGCGGCGGCGAATCCCAGCAAGCGCCCCCAGCCGCTCGACGACACGCGCCGCCTCTGCTGTGCGCGCGGCACATCCCAAGCAGCGCCAGAATCAGATGTGCTGCCGACACCCATGGGCAGCGTCACATCATCCACGGAGACGGCGGATGGCGCTCCGTCGGGGATGGCGCGGATGCGCTCGGCCAGCCGCGCCGCATCGGGCAGGCGATTCTGCCAGGCGGCCCCATCGGCGGTCAGCCGCGCGGCAAGAGCATCGAGCTCTGGCGGGAATGCGTCATGCGCGTTCCGCTCGTCGTGATGATGGTGATGGTTGTGGTGGTTGAGGGAGTTTGGCTCGCGCATCTCATGCATCATGAGCGACCCTCCATCTCAGGGAATGTAGCGCCCGCGAGGCCCGGCGGCTGGAGCCGCTCGCGCAGCTGTGCCATGGCGCGATGCAACCGCGAACGCACCGTACCCGATGGGATGCCTAGCATCGTCCCAATCTCGGTGGCGTCCAGGCCCGCGTAGAAGCGCAGCACCACAATCGCACGCAGGTCATCGGGCAGCGCGTTGATCGCGGCGCGGAGGTCCAGCGCCCCGGTGTTGTTGCTCGTGCCAGGGTCTTCCTCGAGCGTGACCAGCAGGTGCAGGTGCTGGGCGTCGGATTCCTCGGGCAGGGGACGCATCTGCGCCTGCTGCTGCCCCTTGAGGCCGCGCCGCCATTGACGGCAGACATTCAGGGTGATTTGCAGCAGCCAGGGGCGCACGGCGTCGAGATTGCGCAGCGTCGGCCACGCCTGCCACGCGCGCATGGAGGCCTCCTGTACGGCGTCTTCGGCCTCCGCTGGCCCGATGAGCGCGGCGGCCAGCCGCAACATGGCAGCCGCATGGAGAGGCACGATGGCGGCGAAGCTCCTCGCACTCTCA
>JAICKD010000140.1 GCA_025928125.1 Ktedonobacterales bacterium | reverse complement strand
GTTCTCGGAAGCGCCGCTGCCGGGCCAGAGGGGTCGCGACGGGCCAGCAGGGTGCAGGGAGAATCCCCCGCTGTCCTGCTCGTCCGATGGGCCATTGTCGGTTCCGTCTGGCGCTGGGTGTTGCGCCGAGGACTGCTGCGCCATATCGCTGCTTTTCTGGACCGTATCCAGCGCCGTGAGCGTCCAGGCAATGCCCGCATCGGCGTTGCGCACCGTGCGCGAGAGCACGCCCAGTTCCTGCGCGACCGCCGCGACCGCGCGATCCTGCTGATTCAGTTCCTCGCCAATTTGCAGCAGCAGATGCCACACCTCGACCAGTTCCGCCGGGAGCTCGTCGCCCGCCGCAAACGCCCGGCCATTGGCGCCATGCGTGCCGTTTGCGCGGTGTGACCCGCTCGCTCGGCTTTCATCGGCGGACTGGCCAGAGTCCAGCGTGGAGAGGGGCATAGTCAGCGGCGCGATATTGGCCTCGCCAGGCGTTGTGGGGGCCAGCGTCTCGAACTCATGCGTCAGGCCCGGCTCGACGCCGATGCCCAGCCCCTTGAGCGCGGGATTGCCGCCTTCGAGTGGGTCCGCCGTCTGGGTAATCTGTGACGGCAGCACCGTAGCCATCATGCGGCGGGCCTTCGCCAGCAACTCGAGTTGCTTCTGCAGCGCCGCCTGCAAACCCTCCGCGCGCGAGAGCAACACGCCAGCCTGTTGTCGCGCCGTGACGAACTCGTCCGATGCGTTGGTCAGACCATCGCGGCTGTGGGCAACCCCCGCCGAGACGCGCCCAAGCTGCTCTTGCAGGCGCGCAAGGCGGCGGTTGTAGTTGTCGGCGATGCGCGTGACCATCACTGAGACATTGTCGAATGGCGTATCCGTCTTGATGGTATGCACCGGAGTAATGGAGTCGTTGACACTGAACCGATTCAGACCTTCGGTGATAGGCAGTACCGCGCCGGTCATCCGGGCGTTTTCCTGCTGCACCTGCACCATCGAGTCGAAGGTGTCGAGCAGCAGGTTCAGGCTGTTCTCCACCACCTCCAGGTCGCCGGGTATGACCGGCACGCGCACGGTATAGTCGCCGGTAATCGCCTGCGCAATCGCCACCTGAATGGCGCCGATGCTGGTGTCGAGCTGTTCGTGGCGTTCGCGCTCGTGCGTCTTCATCTGCTGGAACTGCGCCTGCCGGAATTCGAGGTCCTGCGCATGCTGGGCGGTGACCGCTGTCGCATAGATGAAGTGCGAAAGCAGCCACGAGAGGATAGCCGTCAGCGCCAGCGGACTGAGGGTGTAGAGCATGACCACATAGATCTGCGACCCCGAGACATCGCTGTTGATGGCGATCAAGAGCAGCATCGCCCCGGAGAGCGCTAGCGCGGTCGCCACGACGATCACCGTCACCTGGGGGATCATCAACAGGCCAGCTTCGAGCATGACCGCCAGGAAGAAGAGCGCGATGTGGCCCGTGGCCTCGGCGCTGCCCGTCAGCATGGCGGCAACCACCTGCGCCGTGATGGCAAGCCCACCGCCGAAAACTAGAATATAGGCGGCGAGGCGATCATTCTTGAGCAGATTACCAAATACCAGCGCGGCAAGATAGACCACCAGCGAGCCAAGCATGACGGGGAAGATAAGGCCAGGTTTATCGTGATAGCCGAATGAGACCGCCGCGGTAACGAGCAACTGTACGATAATCAGTGTATTGATAAGGTTATGGCGCTGCTCCTCGCGCTCATCCATCACGTTGATCGTCTGGTCGATCACCGTCGAGAGCGCCAGGCGCGGCTCCGGCGGAGCCTCCTCTTCGCGGATGGGCCGGGTCCATTTGGGATTCTCGCGGGGCGAGAATGCGCCGTTTTCTGCTCCTTCAGCGGCCATCCGGTTCTCTGGCGATGAATTACTCCGGCGCAGCCATTGCGGTGTCCGGCGCGTAGGCCTGGGTTCCTTGTTCATCATAGAATATGCCGTTTCTATCGTGCTTTCGCGCGCACGCGAAAGCACGTCCACCCACCTCATCCCCAGTAGACTGAGGTGGCGCGTCGTCTGAAACAGTCACTGGCGCGTCGCACTGGAAGGGCTTGCGCATCGTCGCCAGCCTCTGCCATCCCGCGCCTAGAAACAACCAGACGGGCGGCGCCCAGCCTGCAAGTGCCATCAAGCACTGTATTTTAGGCGAGCGCGCGGTATCTGGCAAGGGGCAATGAGGCAGAAGTCGTGCCAACCCGCATCGCGCCCACAACACAAGAAATAGCGCTGACTGGTACTTGTGTCAGGGGGTGGCGCTGGGTGGCGCCCCAGCAAGGCGCCCGGCTCCTCGCTGGCGGATGAACCGAACGGTGTGTGCGGGTGGGCAGGGCGCTGGGCTTCTGTTATAATGAACTTTGGGCCACCGTGCGCCCCCGCGTGACAGCGCCCGCACGGCTCCGTCACAAATATTCACAGATGCTCATTCAACACCGTCGGCGCGCGATGTCCCCCTGGCGCGTAGCAATTGCCCGGCCAGGCGCACAAACATGAAGACGCGCCGATGAAGAAGGGATTGCCTTCATCATGAGTACAGATAACGCCAATAACGCTAATCGCCCCGCCTCGGGCAGTGGTGTCCCGCGCGGGATCACCGTCCAGATGCTGGACCAGAGCACCAAACGGCGCACTGGCGAGTATGTTCCCGGCAGCCAGGAGGGGCAGGTGGCGCTGACCAGCGTCGCCGATATGCTCAAATGGGCGCAGAACTTCGCGCGCAGTCGTTCGATCTGGCCGCTGGGCTACGGCCTGGCTTGCTGCGCCATCGAGATGATGGCCGCCGCGCAGAGCCACTACGACCTCTCGCGCTGGGGTTCCGAGGTTTTCCGCTCCAGCCCGCGCCAGGCCGACCTGATGATCGTCGCGGGTACCGTCTGCGTCAAGATGGGGCCGCGCCTCGTGCGCCTCTACGAGCAGATGCCCGACCCCAAGTGGGTGCTCTCGCTCGGCCAGTGCGCCACGTCTGGCGGCGAGTTCTACGATAGCTATTACACCGGGCAGGGCGTGGACACACTCGTGCCGGTCGATATCTACGTTCCCGGCTGCCCGCCCCGGCCCGAGGCGCTGATTGAAGGCATTCTCAAGCTGCGCGAGAAGATCGAGAAGCAGGGTCTGAAGATTCGCGGCGAAGACTAGGCAAAAACTAGGCGAAGACGACATAAGGAGCGAACGATGCGCGGAATCCTTCAGGGTCTGGGCCTGACCTTGAGCCACGTGACCCGGCCGAAGGTCACCCGGCTCTATCCCTACGAGAAGCGCAAACTGCCGCCGCGCAGTCGCGGCCTGATCCAGCTCATCCAGGAAGATGGGCAGGCGACGCCGTTCAACCTGAAGTGTGAGGCGTGCCTGCTCTGTGAGAAGGCCTGCCCGCCGCGCGCCATCACCATCGAGTCGCGGCCCACGCTGCGCTTCCGCCGTCGGCCGTATTTCTCGCCGACATCGGTGGCTGGCTACTACACGCCGCGCATCTCCGAGTACGCCATCAACTATGCCAACCGGCCGTTTTCGCCACCCGTGCTGACGCCCGTCACCACCGAGCTGGAGCAGCCAGTGGACCTCGCCAAAGCTGACGAGATTCTCGACAACGCGCCGTTCGACGCCTGGGATCTGACGGCGCTGCTCGACGAGCTGATGGACGCCTATGACGGCATGCCGCTGGCCGTCGCGTGGCGTGTGGTGGAGCGGCGCGGCGTCGATATCAGCGACATCTTCGGCATCGTAACCGCCAGCGAGCGCTTCAAGCCTGCCGCTGCCGCCACTCCGGGCGTGCTACGCACTGACGGGGTCGAACGCGGCCCCTCGGCGGCGACGCGCGGCAAGTATGGCAGCATTAACCATCGGAGGGCGCAGCGTGCCTGAGACGCAATCCTATTTGCTGACAACATCCGGCCCGGCGCTGACGAGCTTTGACGCCTACGCGCAACAGGGCGGATTTACGGGCCTTCGCCAGGCGCTGACGACGATGACGCCAGCGCAGGTGTTGGGCGAGCTACGCACCGCTGGCCTGCGCGGACGCGGCGGCGCGGGCGTGCTGACGGCGGAGAAGCTGAAGCTGGTGGCCCAGGCGGTGGCCGATGAGAAATATCTCGTCTGCAACGCCTACGACGCCGATATGCGCTCTGCCGTGGCGAGCAGCCTGCTGGAACGCAATCCGTTCCTGGTCATCGAGGGCATTGCGCTGGCCGCCTATGCCATCGGCGCGACCGAGGCCTATCTCTACGTCCGCAGCAGCCGCACGGCGGCAGCCGAGAGCATCCGCGCGGCGCTCACCAGCGCCCAGGAGCGCAATGCGCTGGGGCGGGGTATCTTTGGCTCGCAGACCGACCTGAATATCACGCTGGTCGGCGTCGAGCGCGGCTTCATGGCGGGCGAGGAATCGTCCCTGCTCGAAATCATCAAGGGCCGCCCGATGAAGGCGCAGCAGCGCCCACCCTATCCGACCGAGTACGGCTTGCAGGGGCAGCCGACCGTCGTGCAGAATGTCGAGACGCTGGCGAATCTGCCGATGATCGTGGCGCGCGGCGGCGACGCCTTCCGCAAGCTGGGTACTGAGGGCAGCCCCGGCACGAAGCTGCTGACGGTTATCTGGCCCGGCTCCCCGCAGGGAGTCATCGTCGAGGCGGCCTTTGGCACGAGGCTGCGCGATGTGTTGGCGAAGGCGGGCGTGCCGGTGAGCGAGAGTACGACGCGCGCGGTGGTTGTCGGCGGCGGCGAGGGCGGCGCGTTGCCGCTCAGCCTGCTGGATACGCCCTATGACTATGAGCCACTGGAAGAAATCGGCGTCATCGTCGGCTCCAGCATCATCGAGTTGCTCCCGGCGGACACCTGTATGGTGCGCTGGGCCACCAACCGCTCGAACACGCTGGCGCGCGAGTCCTGCGGCAAGTGCGTGCCGTGCCGGGTGGGCGTCAAACGCATCGGCGGCACGCTCGAAGGCATCATCAGCAGCCTGGGGACGCAAGACGATCTGGAGCTGTTGACCGACTTCGCGCAGTACGTACCCGATGGTTCGCTCTGTGGCTTCGGTGTCAACGCCGTCAAGCCGCTGACCACAGCGATGAAGTACTTCGCCGACGACTTCACCGCTCATCTCAATGGCACGTGTCCGACGGGCGTCTGCGAGCCAGTGCGCGCGCATCGCTACGCGACCAAGCATGTGCTTTAGGTATCTTGAGACCATGAGACACTAGGCAATCTGGGAAGAGGCATTCTATGGCAGTCACGATTCGTGATGATTCCGCCGCAACGCCGGGCGGGCAGCCGTTTGAGCGGAACGACCACGGCCAGCCATCCTTCACGCTCACCGTCGATGGCCGCCCGATGCGCGCCTATGAGGGGCAGACCATTCTCAGCGTTGCGGTGGATAACGGGATTCTCGACATTCCGAATCTCTGTAACGATGAGAAACTGGAACCCACCTCGGCCTGTCGCATGTGTCTGGTGGAGATCGAGGGGGCGGAGCGCCCGCTGCCGTCGTGTAATACCCCCGCCGCGCCGGGGATGGTCGTGCGTACGAAGTCGGACCGGCTACAGCACATCCGCCGCACTAACCTGGAGATGATGCTCTCCGACCACAACGCCTACTGCCAGCCACCGTGCCAGGTCGGCTGCCCGACGCATATCGACATTCCCGGCTATCTGGAACTGATCGCGCAGGGGCAGAACCGCGAGGCGGCGCGGCTGGTGAAGGAAGTATTACCCTTCCCCTACATCCTCGGCCTGACGTGTCCGGCGCCCTGCCAGGATGTTTGTCGACGCGGGCTGGTGGAAGAGGAGATCGCCATCTGCCGCATGCACGGCTATGCCGCCGAGCAGTGCATGGATGACCCACCGACGCCATGGGTGCAGGAGGCCACGACCGGCAAAAAGGTCGCCGTCGTCGGCGCGGGACCATGCGGGCTGACCGCCGCCTACTACCTGGCGCTCAAGGGCCACTACTGCAAGGTCTATGACATGATGCCCCAGTCTGGCGGCATGCTGCGCTACGGCATCCCGGAATACCGGCTGGAGAAAGACCAGATCGACCGCGAGTTCGAGGGCGTCTGGAAGCTCGGCGTCGACGTGCAGTACAACGTCAAGCTGGGCGAGGACTTCACGATTGACGATCTCTTCAACGAGGGCTTCGACGCGGTCTACCTCGCCATCGGCGCGTGGACCTCGAACGAGCTTGGCCTTGACGGCCAGGACTTGCCCGGTGTCATCAACGCCATCGCGTACTTGCAAGATAAGACGCGCGGCCTGACGCAGCCGGTGAACGACACCAAAGAGGTGATCGTGCTGGGCGGCGGCTTCACGACGTTCGACTGCACGCGCACCTCGCTCCGTCTGGGCGCGAAGGTACACACGGTTTATCGCCGTGGACGTGGTGAGATGACGGCCACCTTCGAGGAGGTCGAGGACGGCGAGAGCGAGGGGACCGATCTACAGTTGTTCGCGTCGGCGTCGAAGGTGCTCCACGACGGCACGAAGGTCACCGGACTCGAGTTCCAGCGGATGCAACTGGGCGAGCCGGACGCCAGTGGCCGCCGCCGCCCGGTGCCGATTCCCGGCAGCGAATACCAGATTAGCTGCGATACGGTGATCCCGGCGTATGGCCAGAAGCCCGATAAGGCGGTGCTGCCGGAGGGCAGTGGCATCAACTGGACGAAGCACCAGACCATCGAGACCGACCCGTACAACTACATGACGGCGCGCAAGGGCGTCTTCGCGGGCGGCGACGCGGTGATCGGCGCCTCGACGATCATCGAGTGCGTAGCGCAGGGCAAACTGGCCTCGCGCTCGATTGACGCCTACCTGCGCGGCGAGGATATGGCGGTCGTCTCGAAGACTATCGAGGCGGAGGAGCGCAAGCCCGACCTCTTCGACATCGTGCCGTACAAGCCGGTCGAGCCGAAGGTGAAGATGCCGATGCTGCCGTACGACGAGCGGACGCGCAACTTCCGCCTGATCGAGATGGGCTACACCCAGGAGCAGGCGGTGCGCGAGGCGGGGCGCTGTCTCCAGTGCGCCTGTCCGGCGGCGGGGCAGTGCGACCTGCAGAAGTACAGCATCGAGTACGACCTCGAAAACAACCGCTTCCACGACGGCGAGCCGAGCGATTACCACGACTACGAGTTCGACCTCTCGCACAGCTTCATCCTGCGCGACCCGAACAAGTGTATCAACTGCACCCAGTGCGTGCGCGTCTGCCACGACGTGATCGGCCCGAACTGCTACGGCATGTTCGGCCACGGTTTCGATACGATTGTCTCGACGCCGTTCAACGCCTCGCTGCATGAGACGGACTGTGTCTCGTGTGGCGCGTGCGTGCAGGTCTGTCCGACCGGGTCGCTGATGATGGCGGAGCGCGAGCTGGTGCGCTGGGACTTCGCGCTCGACCGCTGCATCTTCTGTGGCGACTGTGTGGAGGTCTGCCCTCACGGCGCGCTCGGCGAGACACCGAACTTCGAGCTCTCGTTCTACAACCGCTTTGGCCGCGACATCTCGATGCCGATGCAGGATGTGGCGCGCGCGCCAT
>JAICKD010000308.1 GCA_025928125.1 Ktedonobacterales bacterium | reverse complement strand
GGTGCCCCCAGGGCGACTCGAACGCCCGCACCCGGCTCCGGAGGCCGGTGCTCTATCCACTGAGCTATGGGGGCCAGTGGCTCGGCAGTGTTAGCGCTTCCAGTGTAGCACACGCGCCCGCCTGCCGCAAGGAATCGCGGCGACCTCCATCGCGAGGCAACCAGCGCACCCTGGGCATCGTATTCTACAATAGCTCCTGTGGACACCAACCGCCAGACATCAGATGTAACAGGCAAAGGATGCTCATGAGCCTACCACCTTATAACCAGCCACCAACGGAAACATCCGCCGCGCAGGCCGTGGCGCCAACGCCCTACCCGCCAGCCGCATTCCCGCCGCCGGACGCCGCTATCGCCACCCTTGGCCTGACACGCACGTTCGGCAAGAAGGTCGCCGTCAACGGGCTGACGCTGGCCGTCAAGCGTGGCGAGTTCTTTGGCTTTCTCGGTCCCAACGGAGCGGGCAAGTCCACCACCATCAAGATGCTGGTGGGGCTGCTGCGTCCCTCGGCGGGCAGAGCCTGGGTCGGCGGCGTCGATGTCTGGCGCGATCCGATCCGCGCCAAGCTGCAGATGGGCGTGCTGCCCGAACAGCTTAACCTCTACGACCGCCTCTCTGGCCGCGAGCTGATCCAGTTCGCCGGGCGGCTCTACGACCTGCCGCGCGATGAGGTGGCCCGCCGCACCGAGTCGCTACTCAACGTGCTGATGCTGGGCGACGATGCCGATAAGCTGGTGATCGACTACTCCGTCGGTATGCGCAAGAAGATCGCACTGGCCTCAGCGCTGATCCACCGACCAGCGGTGCTCTTCCTCGACGAGCCATTCGAGGGCATTGACCCCGTCAGCTCGCGGGTCATCGCCGACATTCTGCGCGACCTCACCAATAGCGGGACGACGATCTTCTTCAGCTCGCACATTCTGGCCGTGGTGGAGCGGCTCTGCACCCGCGTCGGTATCGTCAAGCAGGGGCAGCTGATCGCCGAGGGTACGCTGGCCGACCTGCGGCAACGCGCGGGGGCGAGTGGCGGCTCGCTGGAAGATGTCTTCCTCGATCTGGTCGGCGCCAATACCCGTGAGGGGGGGCTGGAATGGCTGGAATAGCCGCCGCGCCACAGCAGTCCCAGGAGGGCGCGCGCCCGATGGCCCGCCGCTTTGGCCTGCGCTGGGACCATGTCCGCACGCTGCTCTGGCTGCGCTGGAAGCTGACCGTGCGCGGCAATACGCACTCAGCGCGGCAGATCGTCGGTTTCATCTTTACCACTATCTTTCTGCTGGGACTAGCGGCGGCGCTCGGCCTTGGCACGACCGCGGGCTATCTGCTGCTCGACCGCCCCGACGCGGCGCAGCTGCTCTACATCGTGCTCGTCGGTCTCTGGCTGGCCTGGGCGGCGTTCCCGCTGATGCAATACACCCTGAACGAAGGGCTGGATGTCACCAAGCTCCAGACCTATCCGCTGACCCGCGGCGAGCAGATGGCCAGCCTGCTGCTGGCGACGCTGCTCGACATCAGCACCATCGTCATTCTGGCGCTGCTGGCCGCCGTCATCGTTGGCTGGCACGCCTCACTGCCCGCCGTGCTGATAACGGTGGTGGCGCTGGCGCTCGTCTATGTGTTGATCGTCACCACCAGCCAGTTGTTGCTGGCCGCGCTGATGGGTATTCTGCGCAGCCGCCGCTTCCGCGACCTGATGGTGGTCTTTTTCGCGCTCTTCGGCGTCTCGTGCGCGCTCATCAATCAGTTTGTCAGCCGCGCGATGGTTGGCTTCCGCCCCAGCGACTTCGCCACGTGGCATCTGGAGCGTTATCTCCAGTGGTTCCCGACGGGTTTTGGCGCGCGGGCGATCATCCTGGCCGATCAGGGGAACTATGTGGCGGCGCTGCCGTGGCTCGGCGCGATGCTGGCGCTGGCGGTGGTGATGCTTGTCGTCTGGGCGTGGGTGCTGGAGCGCGGCATTACCACGGCGGAGTCGGCGGGTACTGGGGTGCGTCGTCGCTCGCGTCGTGGGCGGGCGGGCGTCGCGGTCGCTGGCGGTGGCGCCGCGGTCGCTGGAGCAGCCTCGGTCAGTGAGGCAGGCTCGCGGCGTGGTGGCTGGGGGCCGTTCTCGGGGCCAGCGCTGGCCATCGCCGATAAAGATCGCCGCTACTTCTGGCGCGACCCACAGATCAAGGCGTCGCTGGTCAGCACCATCTTCCTGCTGGTCTTCGTCATGCTGCCCAGCATCTTTGGCGGTCGGCGCGTTGAATTGACGAGTCCCGACGGCGGATTGGGCCTGCCGATTGCCCCGTGGCAGGTCTTCCTCGCGCCGCTGCCAGCGCTGCTCATCACGCTCAATCTGGCCCAAAATGCGTTTGGACTGGAACGCGAGGGCTTGCAAACGCTTTTCCTGTTTCCGGTCAGGCCGCTGGATATCTTGAGAGGGAAGAATCTGGCGGTTGGCGTCGTCGCGGGGAGCCTGGCGGTGCTGATGACGCTGCTGGTGGCGGCGTTGGGGGGCGCGTGGTCGAACGTGCCGATCGCGCTGGGCTACGGCATCGCGGCGATTCTAGTGGTGATGGGCTGCGGCAATCTGATCTCAGTCTTCATTCCGATGCGCGTCCGGCGGATGCGTATGGGCCAGGGAAACTTCGCGGCGTCGGGAAATGGCTGTCTGCGCACGCTTCTGATGGGGTTTGCGAGCATGGCAACGTACGCGCTGCTTGCCCCGGTCGCGGCGGCGCTCCTGCTGCCGCTGTTTCTCTCGCACCCAGAATGGCTGGTCGTTACCCTGCCCGCGTCTTTGCTCTACGCCGTCGTGTTCTACGAGGTGGTCACCCGGATCGCGGCGTCGCAACTGCTCAAGCGCGCGCCGGATATCCTCCAAGCGACGGTGCCTGATAATTGATACAGGATACCCTCTCGGCTATAAATGGCCGTCGCTGGTGGGCATTTATGCCCTTCGCCGTCCTTACCCTGGCCTTTCAAGGCCGAGACTGTTCTAACCTTACCGTGATGTGACGATGTGACGAAGGGTGGCGCGATGATTGGCTGGGCAGGGCTGGCAGGCGCGTTTCTCGCGGGGCTGCTCTCGTTCGTCTCGCCGTGTGTGCTACCGCTGACGCCCATCTATATCGCGCAACTGGTTGGGCCGGGCGTCTGGCAGCTTGCGACCGCCGAGCGGGACGAGCGCCAGCGCATCCGCCGGACCGCCGTTGCCATAGCGCTGACCTTTGTCGGCGGCTTCTCGCTCGCCTTTATCGCGCTTGGGGCGACCGCCAGCGAGCTGGGTAGTCTGCTCTCTTCCCACGCAGGACTATTGCGGCAGGTCGGCGGCATCGTGCTAATCGCGCTAGGCCTCTATGTCACCGGGTTGTTGCCGCTGCCCTGGCTCGACCGCACCGGGCGCATCCCGTTGCGGATGGGCAAGCCCGGGTTCGCCACCTCGTTCGTCGTCGGCGTCATCTTCGCCCTCGGCTGGACGCCGTGCGTCGGGCCGATTCTCGCGGGGATTCTGGCGCTGGCGGCGCAGGGTGGCACGTTGCGCGCGGGGGTGCTGCTGCTGGCGGTTTATTCGCTGGGGTTGAGTCTGCCGTTTCTCGCCTTGGGTCTCGCCTTTGACCGTCTGACGCCGGTGCTGGCGCGGCTCCGGCGCTGGTCGCGGCTCATTGAGACGCTAACCGGGCTATTGCTGGTCCTCATGGGTGTTATGATTCTGATGAACTGGCTGTTGGTCGTGAACTCGTGGATTCCCATGCCCTCGTGGGTCGCATAATGCTTTCGGCTCCCCTCTCCCCGTAGGAGAGGGGCCGGGGGTGAGGTCAGTGAGGAGTGTGCGTATGCGTGTAGCCGCTACACAGGCGAAGCGTGGCGCTGGTGGGCCGCCGCGGTGGCTGGTGGCGGGGCTGCTGGCGGGCTACGCGCTGGCGCTGGTGGGGCTGGCGGTCTTTCCAGGCGCAACGCTGATCGAGCGGTTGCGCGCCCTCGATGGTGGGATCTGCGCGCAGTTGCCGGGCCACTCGTTCTTCCCGGGCGGCGAGCAGCTTCCCCTCTGCGCGCGCAATACGGGCATCTATCTCGGCTTCGCCACGACCTTCCTCTACCTGGCGGCGTCCCGTCGGCTGCGCGTCTCGCGCCTGCCGCGCCTCTCGGTGATGATCGTGCTGGGGCTGGCCATACTGCTGATGGGTGTCGATGGCTTCAACTCACTGTTCCTTGACCTGGGCCTGCCGCATCTCTACCAGCCCGCCAACTGGCTGCGGCTACTGTCTGGCCTCGGTGCGGGAACGGCGATGGCGGCGATCATCGTGCCGACCGCCAGCGGGCTGATCTGGCGCGCCGACGATCCGCGATCATCCTTCGATTCGCTGGGCGAGCTGGCGCTGATGCTTCCACTGCTGACCATCGATTTCTTCGTGGTCATCTCGGTCGCGCCGATCATTCTCTATCCGGTGGGAATACTCAGCTCAGTTGGGTTGGTGCTCGCGCTCACGCTGGTGAACCTGGTCTTTGCGCTCGGCCTGACCAACCGGCTTGGTCGGTTCAACTCCTGGCGGCAGTTCTTCCCAGTGTTCAGTGGAGTGGTCGTGCTAGCCGTCGTGGAATTGATGGCGCTTTTCTTGCTGAAGTCCTCGGTGATGAACGCGCTGATGGCCTGAATGATCCACATTCCTCTCATGGCTCGCCAGGGGTAGGTAAGATGGTGCTTGCCCTGGGTAGCTGCACGGGCTATACTAGGTATCAGGGTGCAGGCAGTGGCCAGGCGCAGTCGGCCCGCGAATGGCTGCTCCCGGAGGTGTCGCTATGCCTGATAAGTATATGCGAGAAATCGAAGAGATTCTGCGCAACCTCGATGGTCCTGAATCTGGTCAAGACCTGGGGGAGCGCATCCGCCCGTTCAAGCGCCCAGCCGCTCGTCGTCCCCGCGGCCCCCGCGGCCCTCGCGTCTCGTGGATTCCCCGTCTTGAATTGCCGATTACCCTGATGCTGCTCGGCATTGCGCTGGCGCTTGTGGGCGCCGGGCTGACCTATTATCAACTGGAAGCGACACTGGTCAGTGGTCTGATTGGGCTTGGCGGCTTCCTGCTCTTTGCGGCGGGCGTGGCGCTAGGCTGGTGGGCGCGGTTTCGTGGCGTGAGCCTTCCCACGCGCCGTGTGCGTCGTTCGCCCAGTTCCGATAACGTGGTACGTATCAAGCCCGT
>JAICKD010000873.1 GCA_025928125.1 Ktedonobacterales bacterium | reverse complement strand
GGCTACAGCCAGAGAAATTCGGCGGCGCATTCGGTCGGTCAAGAACGTCGCGCAGATTACGCGCGCGGTGCAGATGGTCGCCAGCAGCAAGATGCGCCGGGCGCAGGAGCGCGTGGTGGCGTCGCGCCCATATTCGGATGAGCTGATGCGGCTGGTCGCGCGGCTGGCGAAACAGGCGAGCGAAGAGGAAGACCTGCCGCTGATGAAGTCGCGTCCGGTCAGGCGCGTCGGCGTGGTGGTCATCTCGCCCGACCGCGGACTGGCGGGCGGCCTGCCGGGCAACATCAACCGGCGGGTCGCGCAGTTGGCGACCGATCTACGCCGCGAGGCGGGCAATTCGAGCCTGCCGATTTCGTACGTCGCAGTTGGGCGGCGTGGGCGCGACTTTCTCGCGCGGACGCAGCAGCCGCTGATCGCCGAGTTCACCAATCTTGGCGATCAGCCAGCCCAGGTGGACGTCCGGGCGATTGGCCGCATCATCAGCGACGCCTATCTCAACGGCGAGGTGGACCGCGTGCTGCTAGTCTACCCAAAGTTCGTCTCGACCGTCGTACAGACGCCGACCATCATCCAGCTACTCCCCGTGGAGCCGCCGGAAGAGGCGGAGACCAATGGCCCGACGCCGCAGTATATCTACGAGCCGAACACCGCAGAGATCTTCGCGGCGCTGCTGCCGCGCTACATCGAGACCCTGATTTACGAGCCGCTGCTAGAAAACGTCGCCAGCTTCTACTCGGCGCAGATGGTGGCCATGAAGAACGCCACCGACAACGCGAGCGATCTGGTAGATGATCTGACGCTGACCTATAACAAAGCACGCCAAACAGCCATCACCACCCAGATTCTGGAGGTTGTGGCTGGATCCAACGCCTAGCTTGCGCCTAGCTTGCGCCTGGCTCGGCTGGGCCTGGAGAAATACGAGGAGAATCATGGCTGCACCAGCAAAAGCCCGCACCCAGGGGACTGTCACCCAGGTGCTTGGCAATGTCGTCGATATCGAGTTCCCGGCGGAGAGTCTGCCCGCCATCTATAACGCCATCGAGGTACCCATCGAGGGGCAGGAGCGCCCATTGGTGCTCGAGGTCGAGCAGCTGCTCGGCAACAACTGGGTGCGCTGCGTCGGCATGGGGCCGACGGACGGCCTGAACCGCGGCCACGCCGCCTACGATACTGGCGGCCCGATTACCGTGCCGGTCGGGGAGGAGACGCTGGGGCGCATCTTCAACGTGCTCGGCCAGCCAGTAGATAACCGGCCCGCGCCCGCCAACGCGCCGCGCATGCCCATCCATCGCCCGGCGCCTGGCATTGAAGACCAGGCCACCAAGACCGAGGTGCTGGTCACCGGCATCAAGGTCATCGACCTGATTGCCCCGTTCATGCGCGGCGGCAAGGTTGGCACGTTCGGCGGCGCGGGTGTCGGCAAGACCGTCATCATCCAGGAGCTGATCAACAACATCGCCAAAGAGTCCGGCGGCTACTCCGTCTTCGCCGGGGTCGGCGAGCGCACCCGCGAGGGCAACGACCTCTACCATGAGATGACCGAGTC
>JAICKD010000740.1 GCA_025928125.1 Ktedonobacterales bacterium | reverse complement strand
CGGGCAGAGTTCTATCAACTGGATGAGCAGGGGCGCTATCAACTCGTCCCTGCCAGCGCGGATGGGATCTACCACGCACACGTGCTGCCCGGCTTCCGGCTGCAAGTCGCATGGCTCTGGCTCGAACCGCTGCCATCCGTCGAGCGAACCTTACTTGAGGTCGTTGGCGAACCCTACGCCCGCTATCTGATGGAGCAGCTACGCCAGCAGGGCTTCGCCAGTGAACCTGATCCAGACAAATCCTGAGCAGGTAATTACTCGGGGTCGCGCCCGGCCAGCGGCTCTACCATCGGGCGCATGCGAATCTCGACGATGCGCGCTCCGGCTGGCTGTGTCGCCATCAGCAAGACGGCTTCGGCGACATCCTCGGCTTCGAGCATGCCCGAGCTGGCCACACCCTCTTCGGTGCGCCCGCTGCCGATAGCGAACTCGGTCTTCACGCCGCCAGGACAGACGACCCCAACCTTGATGCCGCGTGGACGGAGCTCGCGGTCGAGCGCCTGCGTAAAGCCCACCTGGGCAAACTTCGAGGCGCAGTACGCCGCTTCCCCAGCAAACCCCATCACCCCCGCCATGGATGACACGTTGATTATCGTGCCAGCGCCACGCTCCAGCATGCTCGGCACGGTATGCCGGGTAAACAGGAACGTGCTCCGCATGTTCGTATCCATCATCTGGTCATAGTCATCGACGCTGGTCTCGACGAGGGGACCGTAGATGCCCATGCCCGCGTTGTTGACAAGCAGGTCAATTTGCCCCAACGTGTCGAGCGTCGTCTGGACCGCCTGACGAGCCGTTGTCTCCTCGCGCGCATCGCCGACGATGACCGCGCAGCGACGCCCGGCCTGCCGTGCCTCATCTGCGAACGCCGCCAATCGCTCGCCACGCCGGGCGACAACGGCAATATCCGCTCCCTCCGCGAGAAAGCGGCGGGCAATGGCCAGACCGATCCCCGCACTCGCGCCCGTGATGAGCGCCACCTTCCCATCGAGTTTACCCATTGCGGCAGCCTCCCTGGTCTCTATCGGTGATCTCGTCAGAGCACTGGATGACGTTGTTCAGCGCTACCATGCAACAATGTTAGAGTAGCTCTTACCCGCGCGCAAAGACCAGCAGCGTCTTCCCAGCGCTATCGCGTAGTTCCAGCGTGTCATCGCTGATGCGCCAGGTGGCGACCGCTTCGAGCGTCCGTAGATACTTATCTTCGATCTCCATCAGCGGTGGCGGGCAGGCCATTCTGGTTCCCACCGCCATGCCAAACGTTAGCGTGTCGTCGCCAATCGTCACCTCGCTACGATAGCTATTGCAGGCGCTTTTTCCGCCCGCCGCGCCATCCTGAAATGTCAGCGTCACTTCGGCGTTGGATGGCAGATCATGCAACGCCGCGCCATCGAAATACGAGGCTAGCTTCCAGGTAGTGTTCTCAAGGTCCGAGGCAGCCATGTGTGTTACTCCTATCTATGGATGTGTCCATGCGTGCCATACGCACCATGCATGGAACAGCGTGGGATGCAGCCCTCGAACCTATTACTGCGCGCGGGTACGGTGGGTTGTAGATAGCGCGGCCTGAATTCAGTGCAGCAGGGGTAGTGTGAGAACACTCTCACGAGGGGTTATGCCGTCGCCGCCTTGGCGTCGGCCCACCAGGCCAGCCACTCGTCCGGCGCGAGCGAGTCGAGCGCGCGACCCTCGCGGTGGGCGCGTTCCTCCATCGCGGCGAAGCGGCGGCGGAAGCGGCGATTGGTGCGCTGTAGCGCGTCCTCCGGCTGGACGCCCAGCGAATCGGCGAGACGTGTCAGCACGAAGAGCACGTCGCCCAACTCATCGGCGCGGCGCTCGGCGGTCTCATCCTGCGCCTCGACCAGCTCGCGCGCCTCCTCGGCCAGCTTTTCCAGCACGCCGGAGACATCAGGCCAGGTGAAGCCCGTCTTCGCGGCTGTCCGGCCCAGTTCATACGCCTGGGTGAGCGCGGGCGCGCTGGCTGGCACTTTGCGCAGAATGCTTTCGTGCTCGGTCGCCTCGCCACGGTCCGCACGCTCTTGCCGCTTGATCACTTCCCAGTTGCGCAAGACGTGCTCGGCGTCCTTCACCTGCACATCGCCAAAGACGTGGGGGTGGCGGCGAATCAGTTTCTCGTTGATGTGCTGAAAGACATCGGCCAGCGAGAAGAGGTCCTCCTCATCGCCAATCTCCGCCTGGAGGTAGACCTGGAGCAGCAGATCGCCTAGCTCCTCGGCCAGCTTCTCGGCCATCTCCGG
>JAICKD010000208.1 GCA_025928125.1 Ktedonobacterales bacterium | reverse complement strand
TGGTGGCGCACATAATGCGCGACACGCACATCTTCGAATTGCTGATAGCGCACATAGTCAGGTGGAACGTACTTCGACACCTTCTTGGCGATTTCCGCCTCGGCGACGATCTCGTCCGGGCGAATGATGCGCCAGATATCGATCACCTGGCCCGCGCCACCTAGACGATAGATGAAGGATGCTTTGAGGCCCTCCTGTCTGGCTCTATTGGACGCGTAGGTGAGCGTACGCTGGGCTTCAACGTCAGTCAGATAGGGATCAGCGATCTGCATGAAGCGCGGCGACTGTGTTGGCTTGCGCGAGAGATAGAGAAAAACCAGTTGATGATCGTCAGCCGTTTCGATGGCCGCATCGATCACTTGTCGGTTATGGGCGCTGGCTGATGAGAGCGCGACCAGCAATGAATCGCTCATCCGCTGGAGTATTTGCATGGGCGCGACTGGCGCCTCACCTTGCCGCACCAGGCGCTGATGATAGAGCAGCGCCACGCCAACGCCCAGCACGGTGAACCCGCCGCCAAAGACCGTTGCTAGGGGCTTAGCGACGAGGTTCGTTATCCAGGCGACGGCAACGAGTAGCGTGGTCACGATGCCCAGGTAGTATTTCGTGGTTGGCCAGGCATCTCTGGCGCGCTTGGTCCACGGGCTGATACGCCGCTGCGTTTGAGCGCCAACGACGCGCAGACGTGCGGCGACCTGTGGATGCATCCGCGCGCCCGTGGCATTGGCGATGCGCCTGTGCCACGGCTCACCCGTGGGCTGGACCGCGCCAAGACCGGCAGCCTGTTCAGCGGCCTGCACCGCGCCTATATGTGAAGCGTTGTGACGTTCGCGGTAGCGGATAACGGATATCGAGAGACAGGTAACTAAAAAAGCGCCCAGTAGCCCAAACGCGTACAAATCGCCAAGGATGTCTATCTGGCCCTGTACGCCGAGCAGGACGGCAATTGGGATCGCGGTCGCCAGCAAAATGGCGAAGTGTGGAGTCCCGCGCCAGCTATTGATCGCGGTGACGAATCCTGGCAGGTAGCCCATACGCGAGAGCGCCATGAAGACATGATACGCGCCAATGATGGCGGTATTGCAGGCGAAGACCAGCAGCGTCGAAGCAGCGATAGCTGTTCCTACCAGCAACACCGTTCCTCCGTAGGTACCGCCAAGGTCGGAGATAAAGGTCTCGGGGGTCGGGGCGATTTGCAGGCGGATAGTGGTGTTTGCGAGCAGTTCAGGCGAATTGAGCAATACAGTTGAAAAGATCGTGAGCAATGGGCTGGTGACGCCGACGGTAATGGCGACGAGGATCAGCGCTCGTGAGACGGTCTTGCCGCGTGGAAGCGCCATCACGGGTGAAAGCTGTGAGATGCTTTCTAGCCCAGAGAATGCCAGAAATGCCCCGGAAAATCCGATGAGAACGGCAACGCCACCCAGTTGACCGGAAAAGACCTTCTGAATGACCTGCTCGATCACCGACATCGGCACATTGAGGACTACCACAACCAGTATCAGCACGTCACTTATGAGCGCCGCCACGGCAATAACCGCGCTGACGGTCGCCGATTCTCGGATGCCCCAGAAGTTGAGCAGTCCGAGTAGGATGACCACAATCACGGTGATCGGCAAGACGTAATCTGAGATTGATTCGAAGACGGTGGAAAAATAGAGGAGACCTGAGAGCGAGCTAATCGCTGAGGTGAGGAAGTAGGACGTCAGGATAAACATACCGCCGATGACACCCGCCCAGGGAGCAAGCCCATTGGCGGCTGCGGTGACGACGCCACCGCCTTCGGGGAAGCGGACGCTCACCTCGGCATAGACGAAGATGAGAAGCGTGAAGGCCACCAGCGTGAGTGTCACAAAGAGGCCGGATTGCCACTGGACCTGCTTCCACAGGATGCCCGGCACGTAGTAGACCGAGGTGCCAATATCGGCAAAGACGACAGCCCAACAGAGAAATGCGCTCAGCCGGTGGCCGCTGTGCTCTTCAGTGGATGGTTGTAATGTAGTCGCGTCTGCCGTGTTGGTCACTCCATGCTCCTCGGCAAGCTATCTCCGCGCGCATGCGCAATTCCCGCTCTGGAGGAGATCCAGCCCGTTTTCCGTTTGATCCACTCTACCATTGTCTCGCCGCATCTGTCACCTACTTGTTCAGACCAACGCCGTGAGCTGAACGTGTGTGAACCCGAGCCCTATTTGCGCGACATACGAGCAACATACGAGCGAATGGCCGGGGATACGTCCCCGGCCTACGTCTGCGCTTGCGATTTCAGGCTATGTCTTCTTCTCCGAGAGCCGTAACAAGAAGCCGATAATGATGAAGTTGGCGACGACTGAACTACCGCCATACGCCACAAATGGCAGTGGGACACCGGTCAGCGGCATCAGCTTGAGATTACCGGCTAAAATGACGAGCGTTTGCAGCGCGAACACGGAGGTTAGCCCAACGGCCATCAATTGGTTGAATGAGTCGCGGGAGCGCAAGGCAACGTACATACCACGGAACACGAGTAACATGAACAGCCCCAACAATGCCAGCAATCCCGCGAAGCCGAACTCTTCGCCAAATGCCGCCGCGATGTAGTCGGTGTTGGAGGCGGGAATGAATGTCGGGTGACCCAGACCCAGCCCCGACCCGAAGACGCCGCCCGACCCAAACGCGACCAACCCCTGCACAATCTGATAGCCGCTATTCGTTGCGACGTTTGGATCAAACGCATTGGAGACAATGTTCAGGCGCACCCGCGCATAGCTAAAGACTGAGAAGGCAATCACCGCGCCAACCGTAAAGAGCGCCAGACCGCCAATCACATAGACCTTACGGCTGGTCGCCGCGTAAGTCATCGAGAGCACCATGCCAAAGATCAGAAGCGCCAGACCTAGCTCGCGGATGCCGACCGCAATAATCAGCGCCAGCCCAAGCATGAAGAGCAGCGGTCCCAACTGCTTCAACGGTGGCAGCTTGATGGCCCCAATGGGGATGGAGCCAGCGGTGAGCATTTCCTGGTTCTCACTCAGATAGCCAGCGAAGAAGACAACCAGGCATATTTTCACAAGCTCAGATGGCTGGAATGACAGCCCGCCAGCGCCGATGGTGAGGACATCGCGGCTTGGCGCGTTCGTATTGAAATTGCGCACGGCGTTCACCAGGGTCACACCGACGAGGGCTAGGCCGAGCACCGCCCAGGTGTATTTATAGTTGCGCACCCAGCGCAGATCGCGTGTCACGATGACGGTTCCGACACAAAAGCCCAGTCCCAAGATCACCCAGGCGAGCTGCTTGGCGCCGAGCGAGAGGACGTCGAATCCCGGCGATGATCCGATGCGTATCGCCATGATGACGCCGATGCTGGCCAGTGTTCCCGCGATTGGGAGCAACGTCTGGTCGGAGTCGGGCGCGAAGATATTGAGCAGGACGTGGGTCACGGCCAGGGCGAACACGAGGCCGATAGCTGGCCCAAGCGTATCGAGCGGATTGAGAATATTGCGAGTCAGCGGTGTCGAAGCGTTTTGGGCCAATTGTAGCTCAATCAGCGCCACTGCCATGAATACTGCCGGAAACAACAGCAGACTCATCTCGGTCCAGCGATAACGGCGACGATAGATCATCGGTTCACTCTCTCCTGAGACTGGTCCGGCTAAATGGCGAACTTGAAGCGGACGTCACCCACCTGAAGGATGGTTCCTGGCGTCACGGCAACCGCCTCAGTGATGCGGTTCTGATCCACCAGGGTGCCATTGCGGCTGCTCATATCTTCAACCCAGAGCGAGCGGTCCCTGAAGAGGATGCGGGTGTGCTCGGTGGAGACAAAGGTGCTGTCCAGCACGATGGTGTTGGTGGGAGAGCGCCCGATGGTGGTAATTGGCTCAACGTCCAGACGCGCGCCGGGGCGCAAAGCGGTCGAACCACTGTCGATGACGACAAGATGGCCCACAACGTCTTTGCCGCGCGTCACTGACGCGGGCGCGCGCTCCACCAGTTTCATCTCCCGGCGCGCCACCGCGACAACCCTCAAGATGACCAGATAGAGGATGGCGACCAGTGCGATGCGCAGTATGAGCAAAACGGTATAAGTATCCAACCGAAGCTACCTCCGCTGGAAGACGAACTCGTGGCTGCCCACGGTGATCAAATCATTGTTGCGCAAGGGTACGGGTTGGCGAGTCGGCACCCCATTGATCTTGACCCCATTCGTCGAACTGAGGTCGTACAGCACAAACTGCCCTCGTTCGTAGCGAATCTCCGCATGGTGGCGCGAGACACGTTTATCATTGACGATGATTTCGTTGGAAAGATGTCTGCCGATATGAATGGGAGAGGTCAGCAGGCGCATGGGTTGGCCACGCGTGGGGCGGAAAAGTGTCAGCCATGCCGGTGGCAGCGCAACGTCCGCCTGATTGTGCGCCTGCTCGCGGGCAATCTCGTCGTTGAGTTGCTGGATCTCGGCTGGCGCAATCGAGCGTGTCTCATCCATGCTGGCGACACCGGATGGAGGCGCATCCTCCTCATCGAGGATATAGGATGTCACCCGCATTTGCCCAGTGATGACGTGTGGATCCTCATGGAACCGGATGACCGGGTTGCGCTCCAGCCAGTAGCTACGCTCGCGAGCCATCTGCACAAGCTGGTTGGACAACTCCTGAGCCAGCCTGGTGTCCTTCCCATATTCACTGTAGTCTTTAATGCTCAGGTAGATGTCGTAGAGCGTTGGCGCTTCGCGGCCGTTGGGGCTGCCACGCAGGTGGCTCTCCATCGCGCGCTCAACCTGGGGACCGAACTCGTCGCGTTGAAGCGAGGTCCGAATCAAGCGGCCAAATGTCCCCTCAACCAGGCCGCGCATGGCAGATTCGAACTTACCGACAATGCCCATAATAAATGAGTCCTCTCCCATCACGGATGGGCATCACCCTGATGCATGAGTTGGGGTCGAAGTGGCCCCTCGCCGCTCTCCGACGCCTGATGAACATTCCCGAGACGCAAGCGTGCCTGCGCGACGTCTTCCGACATCTGGCGAATCAGCGCCTCGACGCTATCGAAGCGTTCCTCTGATCGCAGCCACTCAACGAATGTCGTCGTGATGCGCACTCCATAGAGATCCATGCTCATATCGAGCAGATGTACCTCAACCAGGCGCGCATTGTGATCGCCGAAGGTCGGGCGAACGCCAACACTTGCCACCGCCAGACGCGACGCGCACGGGTCACCAGGCAGCCCCACACGAACGGCATAGATGCCATTTGCGGGCAAGAGCTTGTTGGCGTCGACGCGCAGATTTGCCGTCGGGAAGCCGAGCAGTCGCCCCCGCCGATCCCCTCCGACAACTTCCGCCGAAAGCGCGTACTCATATGTCAGTTGCTGTGCTGCCTCCACGATACGGCCCTCGGATAGGGCGCTACGAATCTGCGCGCCTAATGGAAGGGCGGGGGCTTCATCCGGGAGTACAGTAACTGCCACCCCGTGTTGTCGGCCTACGTCGGCAAGTTGCATGCCACACAGCGCTTCGTCAGCCGATGGGTCTATCACCAGGCCTCGAACATCCCAGCCGTTCATAATACGTTCGGCCAGTGACGCGGGTGACCACGGTTGCGCCGCGTCTGCCGCAAGTACCACCGGCCGCGCTTCAGGCGCTATCCGCGCCAGCAGGGCAAGCCGCTCGCCAAGGGTCGTCAGCAGGTCGTCTCGTGCCTGGTCATCCGTCGCGCCTGGCTCAGCCACCATGGGCGGCCAGGGGAGCAGAGCGACTGCTGCCACACCGAGTTGCCTGGCAATTGTCACGGTCTCGGCCAGCAAACGCTGGTGTCGAACATGCACGCCATCAAATGCGCTGACGGCCACGACCGCCGACTGCCGGTGTTCTGGCAGAGTGAAAACATACTGCACGCCGAATGACCTCTACTTCCTCCCAGGATTCCGACCATATACTACCACAGCGGCTCCGTCGCCTTAGCCATTGGCTGACGTTTCTGCCAGAGACGCTCTGGTGGAAGAAGCTGGCGACAATAGAACTCATCACCTCCTACCTGTAACTACGCATAGAGTGCGGCGAAATGTTTCTCGCGGCCTATGAGATAGCTCACAACTACGCACTATGGCTGAGTCGCACACCGCATGTCTGGCAGAGGCAGGTCGCTTGCGCATGAGGGACGTTCGGCAGATACTGAGGGTTGATGCTCACTTTTGGAGATATTCGAGTACACTGGTACTCATGATAGCCGCGATGCGTTGTGCTTCTTTGCACGGAACAGGATGATATGTCATGGATGCCAGACAGCCGGGCGCAAAGTCCGAGCCATCGTATGTGGAACGCCTGCGCC
>JAICKD010000278.1 GCA_025928125.1 Ktedonobacterales bacterium | reverse complement strand
TCCATGCGAACGATGCGTTTCATGCGTCCACGCGCCCTGAATATGGCGCTTCGTCTCCTGGCTATCATGGGAGCGCTCAGCACAGGTCTGCTGGTGGCTCAGCAGACAGCCAGCGCCGATGGCCGAAATGGGTTTTACCAACAAACCAACCTTGTATCCGATCTACCAGGAGTCGCCCGTGTCACTGATCCCAACCTCGTCAATTCGTGAGGGATCGTCCATGGCCCGACTACCCCTTTCTGGATTGCGGACAATGGAACTGGTGTCAGTACCCTCTATGACGGCGCGGGCAATCCATTCCCGGTTGGCTCGCCGCTTGTCGTGACGATTCCGCCGCCAAAAGGTAGCCCAGCGGGTACGACCGCCACACCGACGGGAATCGTCTTCAACCCGACGTCTGGATTCGTCGTCTCAGAGGGCGCCAGTTCAGGCGCCGCGCTCTTCCTGTTCGCCACCGAGGACGGCACGATCTCGGGATGGAATCGGAACGTTGATCCCACGCACGCCATCCTCGAGGTGGATAAGTCCCCTGGCGCAGTCTACAAAGGCCTGGCGTTGGCAAGCAACAGCGCAGGCACGTTTCTCTACGCCACCAATTTCCGCGCGGGTACGATAGATGTGTTCAACGACCATTTTGGTCAGACGCATCTGGCAGGCTCTTTTAGCGACCCCAGGATACCACGTGGCTACGCGCCGTTCGGCATCGCTGTTATCAACGGCAACCTTGTCGTCACCTATGCCAAGCAGGACGCTGCCAAACACGATGACGTAGCCGGTCAGGGCCATGGATTTGTGGATGTCTACGACACTAGCGGGCATCTCCTCCGCAGGCTGGTGACACGCGGGCAACTCAACTCGCCGTGGGGACTGGCTCTGGCGCCAGAGAGCTTCGGACGGTTCGGCGGCGATCTGTTGATCGGCAATTTCGGCAACGGGCGCATCAACGCCTATGATCCGCACACGGGCGGTTTCCGCGGCCAACTGCGCGACGCGAAGAACAAGCCCATCAGCATCGATGGCTTGTGGGGACTGGACTTTGGCAATGACGCGAATGCCGGGCCAAGCACTACACTGTTCTTCACAGCGGGTCTCAATGATGAGGCGGACGGCCTGTTTGGCTCGCTGGTGAGCGTTGCTCGCTGACGATCTCTCGATGTCCACCGGATGTCGTTATCTGTAGTGCGTCATCACTGGTTTCGCCTGGGACGTTGTCACTGGGGCCACGGCCCCCTCCCCTACCCCCTCCCCCTTGCAGGGAGAGGGGAACCAGACCCAGAGCGCGATCTCTCTGGCATTCTGGCTTCTGGCTCCCCTCTCCTCGTGGGAGAGGGGGTCAGGGGGTGAGGTTCGTCGCGCTAATGGCCGAGCACCTGGATGAGGCTCCCCGCGCCGCCAGCCGCCTGCGTCATCAGCACGCCGATGACGATGGTCAGCGCGAAGATACCGAGGACGGCGAGCGCCATCGTCAGCGAGACCGAGCCGGGTACCGGGATGCGCTCTTTCTTCTGCGGCTCAACGGCGTACATGCGCCAGACGACGTTGGCGTAGTAGACGATGGAGATCGTGCTGTTGATGAGGCCGAGGATAACGAGGAAGGTCAGCGCGCTACCCTGGCCCCAGGCTGTGAAGAAGATGAAGAGCTTGCTGAGGAAGCCCGCCATCGGCGGGATGCCCGCCAGCGCCAGCAGACAGAACGCCATGCCCGCCGCGATCCATGGGCTGCGCCGCCCAAAGCCGTCGAAGTCGCGGATATTCTCTTTACCTGTCGCATTGCCCAGGGCGATGATGCCCGTGAACGCGCCGATATTGGTGACGACGAAGACGACCAGGAAGACCAGCACCGCTGTCGTGCCGACCGGTTCGTCGTGGATGGCGATGGCCGCCAGCCCCAGCAGCAGATAGCCCGCCTGGCCGATGCTGCTATAGGCCATCATGCGCTTGATGTTCGTCTGCACTATCGCCACGACATTGCCCAGCGTCATCGTCAGCGCCGCCACGATTGCCAGCATCACCCAGAGGTAGACATCGCTATGGGCGAAGAGGCCGCCGAAGACGAAGACCCGGACCAGCGCCGCGAATCCCGCCGCCTTGGAGCCGACCGAGAAGAAGAGCGTCGCGGGCGTTGGCGCGCCCTCGTAAATATCCGGCGCCCACATGTGGAAAGGCACCGCCGAAATCTTGAAGCCGAACCCGGCGAAGATGAAGATGTCCGCCGCCAGCACCATCAGGTTGCCGTTGCCCAGCGTCGTGACTGTCTTCGCGATCTCGGTCAGATCGGTCGTGCCGGTCGCGCCATAGAGCAGCGCCATGCCATAGAGCAGAATCGCCGACGACATCGCGCCCAGCAGCACATACTTGATCGCCGCCTCGGCGGAGCGCCCGTCGCGGCGGGAGAGGCCCGCGAGGATATAGAGCGGGATGCTGGTCAATTCGAGCGCGATGTAGATGGTAATTAGCTCGCCCGTGCCGCCCATCAGCATCATGCCCGCCAGCGACATCAGGATGATGGCGTAATACTCGCCCGGCGTCGCCCGCAGGAACTTCTCGACATACTGGAAGGAGACCAGCACCACACTGAAGCCGATAACCAGGAACAGATAGTTGAAGAAGAGCGCGTAGGAGTCGGTGGTGAGCATGCCAAAGAAGCCCGTGGTCGGGCGCGGGCCGAACCAGTCGAACGTCAGCGAGAGCGTGAGCGCCAGCGGCACGAGCAGGCCGAAGAACGCTACCGCCCAGACCACCGTTTTGCGGCGCGTCACCAGGTCCAGGCCCAGCACGAGAAACGAGAGCAGCACCACGCTCAGTTCTGGCGAGAGCAGCCATATCTGCGCCGCATCAATATGAGATGTCATCGAACTATCTCCTGCCTTAGAGCGTTATCGTGCCACCACACTCTGCGCCGTCGTGAGCATGTGATGTACGCTCGGCGAGAGTAGATCAATGAATGGGGCGGGATAGATGCCAACCAGGAGAATCACGACGGCGAGCGTGATCAGAATCGCGCGCTCGCGCGCCGATGCGTCGGTCAGCCAGGCCCACTTGAGATTGAGCGCGCCATAGAACGAACGCCGCAGCATCCATAGCAGGTATCCCGCCGTCAGCACAATCCCGAAGACCGCGAATATCGTCTGCACTGGCAGTGTCGCATAGGAGCCAGTGAAGGTCAGATACTCGGCGACGAATCCCGCGCCGCCCGGTAGGCCGAGCGACGTGAAACAGGCGAAGGAGTAAAGTAACATCAGCACCGGCATCACCTTGCCAATGCCGCCAAAGATGTCAATCTCGCGGGTATGCGCGCGTTCATAGAGCACGCCGACGCAGAAGAAGAGCATACCCGTGATGAGTCCATGCGCGAACATCTGGAGCGACGCGCCTGTGAGCGCCGCCTCGCGGAAGTTGAGCGCACCAGCGCTCGTAGCGACTGCCGCCGCCGCCACGCCCAGCGAGATGTAGCCCATGTGGCTCACGCTGGAGTAGGCGATCATACGCTTCATGTCGTGCTGCACCATCGAGGCGCCCGCGCCCCAAAGCACGCTGATCGCGCCGATGATACCCAGCCAGGGCGCGATAGGTTCGAGTCCCTGCGGCAAAAAGCCGAAGCCGACGCGGATCAGGCCATATGCGCCCATCTTCAGCAGGATGCCCGCCAGCAGCACGCTGACCGCCGTCGGCGCCTCGGTGTGGGCGTCTGGCAGCCAGGTATGCACCGGCCACATCGGCATCTTCACCGCGAAGGCGACACAGATCAGAATGAAGATCACCACCGGCAGCGAAAGCGACGCGCCAAAGAACGGAATCGTACCCGTTATCCGCGGCCCTGCCACGGAGAGATACTGAAAGCTGGCCGACTTGCCACCGGCCTGGAAGTAGAGTATGAAGATGCCGCCAAGCGTGAAGACCGAGCCAATAAGGGTATACAGCAGGAACTTCCACGCGGCGTATTCGCGGCGCGCGCCGCCCCAGATGCCAATCAGCAGGAACATCGGGACCAGTTCCACCTCCCAGAAGAAGATGAAGAGGAAGAGATCGTATGAGGCGAAGACGCCCGCGACGCCGGTCTCAAGGAAGAGCAGCAGCGCCATGTAGAACTTCTGGCGCGGCTGGATATTCCACGAACCGATGACCGCGAGGAAGCTCAGCAGCGCGTTAAGGATGAGCATCAGGATGCTCAGGCCGTCGACGCCGAGCGCGTAATCCACACGGAAGGTCGTCGTGCCGACCTGAAGATTGATCCAGTCGAGATGCTCGTACCACTGCGGGTGCGCCACATCGCCGAAGCTGCCACCGAGCAGCCCAAAATAGAGCCAGAGGCTCAGCAGGAAGACGCCCCCCGTAAAGATCGCGGCAATCCAGCGCGCCGAACGACCTGGCGCCAGCAAGACGATGACACCCGCGAGCAGGGGCAGGAAGACAATGGCGGTAAGCATAGCGCGTTCTCTCCTTCCCTCTCGCTACTTCAACGCGCCGACCGCGTAGAAGACAATCACCAGTATGACGATGACGCCACCAAACATAGCCGCGCCATAGTTCTGCACCAGCCCAGTCTCGGACCGCTTGGAGACACTCGCCAGTCCGCGTATGAAGCGACCGGACCCGTTGACCAGTCCGTCGATGATGTACTTATCGAAGAGCTCGCAGCCCTTGGCCAGGCCCAGCACGATGTACTTGATAATCACGCCGTACAGTTCGTCGAGATAATACTTGTGGAACATCACCCGGTAGACGAACCCGCCGATGGGGTTGCCGGTAAAGAGCTTCTTCGGCACAATCTCGACGCCGTACATGAGCCACGCCAGCACGATACCCACCACCGCGACCGCGATGCCGGTGTAGGTCAGCGTCTCGGTGAAGGGATTGGTGTAGGGGACGTTTTCGCCGGTTAGGTAGTCGGCGAAGCCGCTATTGATGCTCCAGAAGCCGAGCAGCACCGTCGGCACTGCCAGGATGACCAGCGGCAGCCACATCGTCCAGGGCGCCTCGTGGGGTTCGCCCTCGCCACGATACTGAGCACCAGCCCAGAAGCCCGCCCATGAGCCGCCGCGACCGCCGAAGGTCATGAAGTAGAGGCGGAACATGTAGAAGGCGGTCAGGAAGGCCGTGAAGGCCGTCATCCCGTAGAGCCAGAAGCTGCCGTTGGCCATGCCATACTCATAGGCCGAAGCGATGATCGGGTCTTTGCTCCAGAAGCCTGAGAAGGGCGGGATACCGGAAATCGAGAGTGTCGCGAGGAGCATGGTGAGCGCCGTGATCGGCATGAAGCGCGCCATCCCGCCCATCTGGCGCATATTCTGGATGTGGTGCGCCGCGAGGATGACACAGCCGGAGCCGAGGAAGAGCAGCGCCTTGAAGGCGGCGTGCGACACCAGATGGAACATGCCAGTCGCGTTGGTATCCGCGACGGCGAGGCCGACGAACATATAGCCAAGCTGGCTGATGGTCGAGTAGGCCAGCACCTTCTTGATGTCGTTCTG
>JAICKD010000117.1 GCA_025928125.1 Ktedonobacterales bacterium | reverse complement strand
GGTCGGTTCCGCTATGGGCGCGGCCACGGGATGGACGCTCGGCTGCATTCTCGCGGCCTACTTGATGACGCGCAAGCATCCACGCGCGCCGCTGCTCACCCGCGCCGCCCTGCGCCCCAATTTTGGCATCATGGGCCGCGTGCTGCGAGTGGGGATACCGTCGGCGGCGGAGCTGGTGGTCTTCCAGCTGGGCGTGCTGACCTTCAACCGTGTCGTCATCGGCCTGGGACCGATCACCTATGCCGCCAATGTGACCATCAATACCGTGGATAGCATCGGCACACTGCCCGGCTTCGGCTTCTCGGTCGCGGCAACGGCGCTGGTGGGGCAGGCGCTCGGCGCGCGCGACACCGATCTTGCCGAGCGCTCGGTCTGGGCGTCGTTACGTCCGGCCGTGTTGGTAATGCTCGTCGTCGGCGTCTTCGAGGCGGTGATTCCACGCATGCTGCTCGGTGTCTTCGTGGCCGATCCGCCTGTGCTGAACGCGGGCGACATCGCCATGCGGCTCTCGCTGCTCTTGATGCCAGCCTCAGCGTGCAGCTTCGTCTTCAATGGCGCGCTCCGTGGTGCGGGCGATACGCGCTTCCCGGTGCTGGTGCGCGCCGCTGGCACATGGGGACTGCGCCTGCCGGTGGCCGCGCTGATGATACCACTCTGGGGGCTACCGGGCGCACGCCTGGCGATGGGCCTCGATTTCTGGACCCAGGCTGGCCTCTCCTACTGGCGCTTCCGCAGCGGACGCTGGCGCAGAATGCGCGTCTGACATGCGTCGTCATACACATGAAAATATCCCCTCCCTTACATAGGGAGGGGATGTGCATGCTGCCTACTTTTGCGCGGCCGTCGCTAGCTTCTCGGCGGTGGCGGCGTTGCCCGCTGGGCCAATCTGCAGCGCCAGCGTATTCTGCCACGGATCCTGCACGATGACCGCGTCGGGCGTCTGTGTGCTGGGGATGCCAGCCGCGTCGAGCCGGGCAACAATGGCGGCGCGCGCCTCCTCGCGGGGAATCTCCAGCGTGAAGAAGCGCAGTCCGGCGGTTCCAGCGGGCGCGGGCGGCGCGTTGCGGCTATGCCAGGTGTTCATGCCGATGTGGTGGTGATAGCCGCCCGCCGAGACAAAGAGCGCGCTCGGCATCGACGCCACGATGTCGAACCCCAACACGTCGTGGTAAAACACCTTCGCCTTCGGGACATCGCCAATCTGCAAATGGATGTGGCCAACGCGCGTGCCATCCGGAAATCCCGACCACGGCTCGTCGTCCTTCTCGGCCTCGCCCAGCACGCCACGGATGTCTACCGGGTCAACCGCCATCCGCACCTGGCCGTCATCCCAATGCCACTCGCTGCGCGGACGGTCACGGTAAATCTCGATGCCATTGCCGTCGGGATCGGAGATGTAGAGCGCCTCACTCACCAGATGGTCGCCCTGCCCCGGCAGCGGCAACCCCAACTCCAGCCAGTGGCGCAGCCAGCGCCCCAGGTCTCGCCGCGTTGGCACGAGCACCGCGAAATGGTAGAGACCTGTGTAGGCATACTGATCGTGCGGCCAGGGACGCGCGCCAGCCTCCTCGCGCAGCAACAGTAGCGGCGCCGACGGCGTTCCCAGCGTCGCCTCGCCCACCTTCTGGCCGAGCAGCGTAAAACCGAAGATATCCGTATAGAACGTGAGCGACCGTTCGAGGTCGGCCACCCCTAACGCGACGAGCCCGACCTGCGTCGCGGGGTCAATCACCGCCGCATTCGTGGGGTGGTTCTGCTGGTGTGTTTTCTGTGCCATATCAAAGCCTCCTGATGGAAGAGACAAGTTTTGCTATTGCTATTTCAACGACAGTAACTATATAATGTATAGCATAGCCAGAAATTCATGTCAAGAGCATTGCGCAAGGTCCAGATTTCAATCCGCGTGAGAGAAGAAATATAGTATGATCAGAAACCGCAGTCCACGGAATCAAGATGAAGGGATACCCTGATGTCGGATCAATACACCACTCAAGAAGAACCGTTCGCCCCAGACGCCCAGCACGCCGAGGGCGAGGCAGTAAAACCAGGCGGCGAGTCATTCTGTGGGGTCGCGGCGGCAGTGGCGGTGATTGGCGACGCCTGGACGTTGCTGCTGGTGCGCGATCTGGCGGATGAGCCGCGACGTTTCACCGCCCTCCAGGCATCCACCGGCATCAGTCCACGAGTGCTCACCGACCGCCTGCACAAGATGATGGACGAAGGCCTGGTCACGCGCCATATCTACGCCGAGATACCGCCTCGCGTCGAATACGCGCTGACGCCAAAAGGGCGCGACGCGGTGGCTGTGGTCGCGGCGCTACGCGACTATGGTGAGCGGTGGCTGCGGCCATAACAGCACAATTGCCCATTTCAGAGATTCCATGCGCGCGGTCTGCCGCCGTACCCGAATGTGCGTAGGCCGCTCACGCGCTTTGGGGGGTTGCTTCATCCTCACAAATATGGCACGCTCTCTATGCATCTAACGCAAAGTGTCAGCTTTGTCCGTTAAAGTATGGGGAGCGTCTTGCATACCCCTCGACCACGTGAAAGGGCATCATGGTATGAAAGTAACCTTTTTGAGCAAGTGGACCGTCCTGCTGCTCACGGTCATCTCCATCGCATTGACCGTTATCGGCGTGCTGTTGGCAGGTGGCAACTTCTTTGGCCAGGCCAGTAACGTCGGGCTGGCTCTTATCGCATATGCGGTCGCCGGTATCATCTATGCGGTTGCCTGGATTGTCGCGTTTCTCGATTCGATTCAAGAGAAGCGCTGGGGTTGGCTGGTTGTCCTGATCATTCTCTTGCCCGTCTGGATCGGCCCGGTGCTTTACGCTCTGATTGGGCCGAAAAACACGAAATAGCGTTTCGCCACGCCATTACTGCCGGGGTGCGCCAGTCCATCCAATTGCTGCGGGCGCATGAACTCGTCGCTTCGCATCACATGCGCCTGCGCGAGCGAATTGGCGCGCCTCCCGGCTCTCTTCCTTTGGAGCAGTTTTATGCAGGACATTGTGTGTACTGTATGTGGGCGGCGAACGCCTCTCGCGCCTGGATCAACGATGGCGTGTCCAAGCTGTGGCGCGCCGCTTGTCGCGCCCGCGCTGGCGTCGGCGGAGGATGACTCGGCGACACGTCCAAGTATCCCACCCGTGGATGCCGCACCGCGAGACATCGCCGACGTGACGACCAACGTCACTCCGCCTGCCAACCTCCTCGACGACGGCGATACCACCAACGTCACGAAGACCGCCGACGACGTGACGGCGGACTTTCCCATGACGCCAGCGCCACCCCGTACCCAGACTATACCCGCTCAGGCCATGCCATCCACCGAGTCACAGACACAGCCCGCGCTTCCCTTCGACGCGCCTGCGGTGCTCCCAGATTCGCCCGCAGCCGGGACGAACGCGACTCCTGGCAAGTCAGCGGACACAGCCCGCAGGCGAACTCCATCCGGTCTTGTTGCTATCCTCTTGCTCATTGTGCTGTTGTTGATCGTCGGCGGCGCTGGGGTATTGCTGGCGAATGGGCGGATCCGGCTCCCGTTCTTTAGCGCCTCACCCACTGCGACTGTCTCGGCGACCGCGACACCTGAGCCGACGGCCACAGCGCCGAGCAACCTCGTCATCTTCACCGATAGTGGCAATGTCTTCCGCGTCGGCTATCCAAGGGGCTGGCTGCAGACCATCCAGAACAATCAGTCGCCACGCCTCGTCGTCTTCTCGAATCCCACCGCTGGCGCGAACTTCAATGTGGGGACATACGCCTCGACCAGCGAATCCGCGCAGCAGGTGGCGGATAGCACGCTGGCGGTGCTGGCGCAGAAGACGGGTGTCGCCAATCGCAGCGGACCAACGACGCTCTTCATCGCGGGGCAGACGTGGACGCAGGAAGCAGGCGATGTCACGGTGCAGCAGAATGGGAAGCTCACGCCGATGCACGCGGTAGCGCTCGCGACCATCCACGGCGGCGCCACCGTCTATGTGCTCGAACTGGCTCCGGTGGACACCTTCGCGACGATAGACCCGACATTTCAGCAGGTCCTGCAATCGTTCGAGTTCCTATCGTAGAAGACAGGCATCAACCAGGTCAGCGGCACAAGCGCCGCACTGTCATAGGGCGCCCGGCGCAGATCGCTGACCTGGACATGAAGCTCGCCCGCCTGACTCTCAGAATCGCCCGCTGTCTCCCCGTCGTCGCCATCCGCCTCCGAAGGAGGCTCGCGTCTGCCAGCCATGCGGTTCTCCCTTGCGCCCACGCGACATGAAGAGAACCTATTATGCCACGGCTGGCAACAGGAGGAAACCGCGCATTATTGGACGCGGATGATATAGCAGTAGACCGTGGCGCCGCCCTTGATGGTCGCGACGACTTTGCTCTGCCAGTGTGGCAGCGTCGGGAAATCACGCTGTATCAGGTGGGCTGGCCAGATGAGGTAGAGTGGCCGCCCTTTGGGAACGCTCGGCGGCGCATACACCTGGCCCATGACGACGCTGGACGGCGTGAGGCGGATGCGTTCCGGGTAAAGATACTGGCGCGTCTGCATCCAGTAGTCGAGCGAACCAGGAGTGCCGATCAGCGTCACCGTCACCCACCCTTTGGTATGGTCGGTCACCCACTGCGTGCCATCGGCATAGGCCGGATACGCGACCTGCAGGGAACTGTTCTCGCCGTTGAGCCACTCACTGGTATAGCCTTCGGCCTGCGAAACGGTCAGCAAGCCCGAGAGCGTCGGGACAACCATCGCGATACACGCCGCGACGATCAGCGCCTTCGCCACGAGTTGCCCCGGTCGCTGCCGCATGAGGTAGTCACGTGACGAGGTGAGCCAACCAGGCACGGCGATTTTCGGGAATCGAGCGCCCGCTCGCACGCGACTGCGCAGGGCCGCCAACCCAGTTCCTCCCCAGATAGCCAGTCGCGGCGCAATCCAGCGACACATGCCGATGAGCGCCCATGCGCCAATAAATGTCACTGCTGGCGCGAGAGGGAGCATATAGTGAGTGCCGACAACAATGTTGAGCAGCCCAAACGGAAGCAGCATCCCAAAGAGCCAGAAGAAGATAAACGCCGCGCGCTCATCGCGCCCACTTGGATTGCCCTTCGCGCGAATGATGCGGACGAGCGCCCATGGCAGCGCCAATAATGCGGGAATACAGATAAACAGGCTCATTTTGGCGACAAGGATGAAGACCACCTCACCAGGCGGCACATGGTCCCACACCCGCCCGTTGAGGAATACCGAATGTCCGCGCGCCGCATGGTCCCACTGGAAGACGATGCCGCTCCACAGACGATCGATTGGTGAGACCCAGATGGCTGGATCGGCGAGATAGATGGCAACCAGCAACATAAGAGGCAACAGCAGCAGGCGCTTCGGGGGCCACTGATGGGCGCGGAACAGGTAGTAGTACGCGATATATGCGGCGATAGGGAGCAGGGCAAATGAGCCGGTATACTTCGAGTCGAAGCTCAGACCCAGCAACACGCCCACCGCCAGGAAGAGCCACGGATGTCGTACGGCATGCCACGTGAGCAGAATGGCAAGTGTCACAAAGCCAAGCAGGTAACTATCCAGGTAGGCAATAGCGGCGAAATAGGCGACCCAAGGGCTGAGCGCGAGCGCCAGCGCGCCAATGAGCGCCGGTAACTTGCCGAAGATGGGGCGTGCCAGCCAGTAGATAAGCACAATGAACAGCGAGCCGAGCAGGACCCCGGGAACGCGCGCGCCAATCAACCAGTCGCCCGGAGAGCGGTGTTGCTGCGCCCAGAGCGAGCCGAATCCCATCAGCAACTTGGGCAGCGAGGGCGCCTCGTAGTTGGTCGTCCATTTCGGGTCAGACAGGTTGCCGGTAATGAGCAACGTATAGTCTAGCCGCCCGATGCGGATATACGTGCTCTCGTCGGTGACGAGATCGAGCGTGTGCGCCAGTGACCAGCGCGGCATCAGCGCCACGACGAACAAGAGGGCGGGTATGCTGAACCGCCAGAGCGCGACGCCAGCGATCCACAACAACCGGGTGAACTGCCGAGGCAACACGGTGGCATGTTCCGATGGGGTGTCCATCGTCTTTGATGGATTCGTCACTACCGATGCCTGATGACTCCCGCGCATGCTGCGCAGTCCTCCCGCGAGTTTCCTCGCTCCCCATCGTGCCAAGGAGCTTGACGCCGTTGGCATTCCCCCTCTACAATTGCCTGCATGAACAGGCGTTCAAGCGGGGGCGCCAGGTAGCCAGAATATCACGTATGGCGCACGTTTCACATCTATCGTCATTCGCTGCTCGACACGGTGCGATAGGAATTCGGGCGCGATGCGTATGCTGGTTCTTCGCATGGATCTTCTGAGTCGTCTCAGAACGTGCGCAACGTCCGACAATCGTACACAGTCTAGCACACTTGCCCAGATCGGGACTGAATACCTGAAAATCAGGCCACTGCGGAATATCTACCCGCCAGAGCCGTGCCACACGGTCAACACTCTGCGTTGACCCATGGCAGACCCATGGCTGAAACAGGAAGAGAAGCATGCCAGACTCAAACCCGCCGCGCACCTCGCGGCAAAAGCCCAGGGGGACCGATTCGCTGCTAGCGCGGGCTGGCATCCAGGCCGGAGATGGCGCCGAGCGGCTGTTCGCCCGGCTCGACGCGATGAATACCCAGAAGGAGCGCGCCGCACAGCTGCTAGCACGCCTGGCTGAGCGAGTGCGCACCGGCGAGTGGACGCCAGAGATCGCGGCGTTGGTGGCCCAGGCTGAGGCGCTCGAACGGACCCTCGAAGACGCGGCCACCGAGACGAAGAATGGCTAAAATCGTACCCCGCGCGGCGTTCGCCCGCTTCATCGGTCTGGCTATTGTTCGAGCACACGCCGCCCCTTGAGCGCCAATTGCAGCGCCAGTCGCAGTTCAGGACTCTCGAGATCGTGGCCGAGCAGGTCGCGGATGTGATGGAGCCGATACAGCAGTGAGTTACGATGGAGGTGCAGTCGGCGCGCGGCCTCCGAGAGGTTGCCGTTACAGGCCAGATACACCTCGACAGTCTCCAGCAGGTGGTCCTCCTTGCGCGCGGTATTGCGGAGCGGCGCCAGTTCGCGATCGACAAATGGCTGGAGGTCGCCGCTCTTATCGAGCGCCAGCAACAGCCGATACACCCCCAGGTCGGCCGTGCGCGCAATATGCCCTGGGCCAACCACCAGCAACCCCAGGCGCGCGGTATCCTGCGCCTCGGCGGCGGAACGGCGCACCTCCAGCGGCGAGCGCGCCACCTCGCCCATGCCCGCCCACCATATCGGCGATTCTGCCGTGCCGCCATCGCCAAGGATCCGCCGCAACGCTGCCTCGCCCTGCTCCATCAGGTCAGTTCGCTCCGACGCTCCGGCCCCTGGCGCCGATATCAGCGCGACGATCTCGCCCGCCCGCACCCGTGTCCACGCGCTGAGCGCACTGCCAAGCGCTTCGGCTGCCCGTACGATGAGCGGAGCGCCGCCGTTCGAGACTTCTCCGTCTCCGACGAACGGCGCGAGCATGATCCAGATCACCACATGGGGCAGCCGCAGATCGTGGCCTAGCTGATTTGCCCGCGACAGCATCGACGCCTCGCCCGCATAAGTGCCGGTCAGCAACGCGTCTAGCGCCTCGTCGCGCAGGCTCGCCCGCCACCCGGCAACGGCGGCGAATGTATCCGCTGGCGATTGTGGCGTGTCGCGCTGCGCCACAACATGCGTAATGACCTCGCGCTCGATGGCCGCCAGCGAGACTCCGGTGGGAAGCGCGATTAGGGGAATGCCCATCCGTTCGGCGCGCTGGCATGCTTCGTCGCGCTCCCGCGCGTCCGCCGAGCCTGATACCGCCTGATCTTCCAGCCCGGAGACGGCGATGGCCGACGCGCCCATCCCGATGACTTCGTCCACGACCTCGGGCAGCGAGG
>JAICKD010000219.1 GCA_025928125.1 Ktedonobacterales bacterium | reverse complement strand
TAGCCGCGCGTTTGGATCCGGCGGTCGAAGAGGACGACCGCGTTGCGCTGCTGATGGCTCCAGGCGAGACCGTTGAGCGCCTGGCGTAGACGAAGCGCCCCCTGTGGCACGACGAAGCCACTCTGTGGGTCGGGCCAGCGTTCAGCGCGCGCCGCCACTGGGGGATCGCTCAGCGCCGGGAACGGCATCCGTGTCACCACGACGCAGGCGGGCGGATTCACTGTGCGCGCCGCGCCATCCCAGAAGGAGCCAGCGCCCAACAGCACAACTCGCGACTCCGTCTCGAAGGTACGCCAGAGCTGGCGCGCCGAGCCGTCCTGCCCCTGCGCCAGCACCAGGATGTCCTTCTGTTCCAGTTCGCGACGTATCCCCATCCAGGCGCTCCGCAGCGCGGCATGCGACGAGAAGATCGCCACCAACCGCCCCTCCAGCGCCGTGGCCAGCCCGATGAGCGCCGCGTTCAGCCGCTGCTGGTAGTGCGGCGCGTTTGGCTCCGGCACGTCCACCGGCAGGCAGAGCAACGTCTGCGCGCTCCGGTCGCTGGAGAGGCAGCGGAAGCGCACATTGTCAGGCAGACCCAGGCTCACGCGGACCGGCTCGAAGTCGCCCGCCACGGTCAGCGCCGACCCCGCGAGCGTCAGCGACCGCCCCGGCGCGCTCAGTGGCTGCAAGAGCGTGCCAATATCGTTCGGCTCGCCATGGATCTCCGGCACCGGCTCGACTTCCTCCGCCGGGGCGGGCGTAACGCTTTCAGTCTGAACCTCAGCGGCGGGCGCTTCCGACTGGCCCTGGCCCTGAGGCTGGCCGCCGTTTTCTGGCGACTTGCGCTGACCCTTACGCCCATTCCAGCGGTTGCCGCGCCCACCAGAATCGCTGCGGTCACCATTTCGTGGATAGGGCAGCCGCAACCAGACCACCATCGGCTCGTGCGCGCCCTCGTCCAGCAACAGGCGCGCGCCGTCTTCACGCATCTGATCCAGCCGCCAGGCCACGGCGGAAAGCTCCGAGGCGAGGCTATCAGGCGCCTGCTTATTCTTCCCACCAGTGAGCGCTCTGGCCGTCTCACGGGCGACCTTCGCCACTGCCGCCAGCCGGGCATCGGTCGTGCGCCACGCCGCCGCCACGTCGTCCCAGGCGTCATGCTGGCGCGCGCGCGCATCCAGCCGGAGCACCCGCTGCTCCTGCGGCTCGGCGTGACCCTGTTCGCCGCCATGCGCATGCGCCTCTTGCAGCAGCCGTCGCAGCGCCACGAAAAGGCGCTCGCTCGCCTGTCGCGCCTGAGTGACCTGCTCATACCAGCCACGCAGGCTGGCGTGTTCGATACGCCCTGCCGCCTGACGTAAGAGTCCGCCGCCTGGCTTGCCATTCGCATCCCGTGCCAGATCGTCCAGCGCGTTGCTCACCCGGCGCTGATCCAAAACTACCTCGCGCGCCTTGCGCACGTTTTCCTCGAAGACATGGGCATCCAGCACCAGAACGCGTCTGCACTCCGGCAGGCCGTCGTCATCGCCACCGGCCAGCTGCGCCGCCAGCGCCTCGTGCGTGGTGACGAGCACGCGCGCATCCCGCGCCGTCTGGCGCGCCCGCTCGAAGAAGCAGTAGCCATCGCGGAGATAGTTGCACGTGGCCATCGCCTCAGCGTGTTCAGCACCGCCGCGCACCCGCTCCCACGCGCTACTCTCAGGGCCGGAAAGCGCCACATCCACCCGCGCGCCCGTCTGCGCCGTCTGGAGCCAGACGGCCAGCCGCGCCAGGCCGCGTGTCATCTCGCGCGAGAAGCTATCACCGTCGGGAACCCGCGCCTGGCCGAACCAGCGGTGCAGGCACAAATACTCGTCACGGCCCATTACCTCGGCAATCGGCAGCGAGACGCCCATGCGCCGGAAGAGCGCCGGAAGCGTCGTCCGCGCCAACTGCGCCAGCCGCTCCCGCGTGGCGACCGCCACCATCAGGCGCTCATCCTCGTGGGCGGCCAGCCAGCGCACAATCGGTTCGAGTGTCGCATCGAGATCGGTCGGCAACGCCTCCGCCAGCAGCATGCCGCCTTCGTCGAGCGTGGCAACCATCTCCCGTGCCAGCGAGTCTACGGCGGGCGCAAGCGCGGCGGGTGGCGCTGGCTCCTCGGCGCCTGTCGTGGACTCGGCGGGTGGCGCTTCCTGGGCGACCGCCAGCGTCAGGACATCGGGATCAATGCCTAACTGGCGCGCGAACTGGTCGCCCAGCGAGGCGGTCAGCGCGCGGCCAAAGGCATTCGCGGGCTGCTCCCGGCGCTGATTGCCCCCACGCAGGAAGTAGCGCGGCGTCCACTCAGGAGCGGCGGGCAGGTCGCGCAGGGTGCGGGCCAGCGACGCCTCGGTGGCCTCGATGCGTTGCAGCAGGAGCAGAAACAGCTCGCGGGTCAGTTGGGCGTCGGCCAGCGCGCGGTGATGCACATCGGCGGGGATGCCGAGCGCCTCGCCCAGCGCGCCCAAGCTATAGTTCGGCTGGTTCGGCAGCAGCAGCGACGCCAGCTCCCATGTATCGATCAGCGGATTGCGTCGGGCCAGCCCCACTTTCTGGAGAAACGCGACATCGAAGCCGACGTTATGCCCCACCAGCGGCGCATCGCCCAGAAACGTTCGCAGTTGCCCATGCAGCGAGGAGAGCGGGGGCGCGGAGCGCAACTCATCCGGGCGAATGCCGGTCAGCCGCTGAATGCGATAGGGCAGCGACATGTTGATCGAGACGAGCGAGGCGAACGTGTCAACTATCTCGCTTCCCGCGAATTTGACCGCGCCGATCTCGATGATGACGTCCTGCTCGTGATACAGCCCGGTGGTTTCCAGGTCAATGGCGACGCGCACTGGCTGAGAGCGCACCCTTCTCTCCGTTCCATTCCTAGGCGCCGGTCTGGCGCTGGCCGGTGACGTTCGCGTGTGCCTGTTAGTTTCCCTCGTCTGGCTGCGGTTCATTGGCGGGCGTCTCTGCCAGTTGTCGTAGCAAATCGCGCGCCGCCGCGGCAGCCCGCGCCCGGTGGCTGATCAGATGCTTGCCCTCGGCGCTCATCTGGCCCACGGTGCGCTGCTGTTCTGGCACGTAAAAGATGGGATCGTAGCCAAAGCCGCCGCTGCCCGCTGGCGCAAAGGCGATCTGCCCCTCCAGCGTTCCCTCGAACAGTCCCAGCACGCCTATGGGCGCTGCCCTCGCAATCGCAATCGCGGCATGGTAGCGCGCGCTACGCCGCTCGGCAGGCATATCGGCCAGCCGCCCCAGCAGGATGCGGAAACGCTCCTCGTAGGAGACGCCTTCGCCAGCCCAGCGCGCCGAATAGATGCCCGGCTCCCCGCCAAGCGCGTCGATCTCCAGCCCGGAGTCTTCCGCCAGCGTCAGCATGCCCGCGGCATCGGCCCAGGCGGTCGCCTTTAGAATCGCATTCTCGGCAAAGGTCGTCCCGGTTTCCTCAACCTCCAGCGCCAATCCGATGTCGTTCGGGCTGACCAGCTCATAGGGAAACCCCGCCAGAATCGCGCGCAATTCCTCGATTTTATGCGGATTCGTGGTCGCGAGCAGCAGGCGGCGCGGCTCCGATGACGGCGCGGATTCTGGCGACATGGACACGATGGCAAGTGACCTTCCTACGGGTAGCAGACGTGTCCTTCCACGCATAAGCAGCGCGGACCGGACTGAAAGACGACGGCGATGCCTCTCAGCGAATCAGGCTATAATTGCACGCTCATGATAGCACGCGCGCGATACGAGCGTCGAGGTGCGGGCGTCGCGATAGCTCGTAGGAAGCAAAAGCAACGCTAGAAGACGCTTTCCCTGACACAACCGAGCGAATTCTCAGATTCCATTGGTCTGTAATGCCTGCCAGTGATGCCTGCACCCCAGCAGTATTGCTAACGCAAAAAGTACCAGGTATTATTGCTGAGCATCATGCATGTTGCCGCACAGCAAGGGGAGCCTGAATCCAATGAGTCGACACTGCCGAACCATCGGGCTGCTGACAGGATTGGCCCTACTCGTGACTCTGCTGGCGGGCTGTGACCTGAGTACAACCCGCACGCCAGCAGTGGCCGCCGCGACACCGACCGCAACATCCCAGCCGACCGCGACCGTGGCGCCAACCGCGACGCCATTCTTCGTGAATGGCAAAGCCTATCAGCGAGTCACCGATAGCATGTCCGGGTATAGCTTTGCCATTCCCGCTGATGCCCAGTACCTCAGGACAAATCCCTTACCGCTGGGGGTCGTCGGCGATTCCGTAACGTGGTCTGACGCTGACTCCAATCTGTTGAATGGACTCGATATTGATTTCAGCGCCGCCACCGGATATGCCGCCCCCCAGTGTCCTCAGGCGATTCCCGACGCCACGGTTGTTGACGTGGGATCGGGGATCAAAGGATATCAGTCTGGCAGCCTCATGATCGGGCCACCGCCACAAGGCGAGATTGCCATCCCCAAAATCAGTGTGTCGTTTGTTTTGCACGGGGTTGTTGTTGACATCCAACTCGACCCCGCGACACATGGCGACATGAGTAACTTAGAGGAGCGATACGGCCCGATCTGGCAAGAGATGCTGGCATCGTTCCAACCTGGCACTTTCGTCAACCCAACTCCACCTTGCGGCCGCTAAATCTCCGCGAATAGCACACAAACCAGGAACCATACCCCACAAGCGCTCCTTCTGAACGTTCGGAGGGGGCGCTTCCGCATGCTCTACTCTCCACTGACTTTCAGCCTGCTGTTGACAGAAATTTTGCTTTGCGCTATTCTATTTTTAGAGTTCTAAAATTTCAACAGGGGACCTACCATGACCGGAGAGACGACGGCGGAAGACCTCCGCAAATTGCCCACCCGCGCCGTGGACTGCCTCAAGTATATGTACAAGCTGCGCGAGCGCGGCGAACGGGTGACGACCTCCGCCATGCGCGAGCGGCTCCAGGCGCAGGAGCCGGACGGCCAACTGAGCGACGCGACGGTGACACAACTCTTCAAGTCGCTGGCTGAGCAAGGCTACATAGAGCATATGCCGTATCGCGGGGCGGAGTTAACACCGAAGGGGGCCGAAGCGGCGGCGGAGCTGGTGCGTCACCATCGACTGCTGGAACTCTATCTCGTGCGCCATCTCGGCTATAGCTGGGACGAGGTGGACGCCGAGGCCGAGCGGCTTGAGCACGCCATCTCCGAGCACTTCGAAGATCGGATAGATGCGCTGCTGGGCCATCCCACCGAAGACCCGCACGGCGATCCCATTCCCAGCAAGACCGGCGAAGTCGTCACGCAGCACACACAGCCACTCTCGGCGCTTCAGCCGGGAGATCAGGCGATAGTGCGGCGCGTACGCGATGACAATTCAGATATGTTGCGCTACCTCGCTTCCCTGCGCCTGGCGCCAGGCGCGCGAGTCACACTGCTGGAGCGTGCGCCATTTGGCGGCCTGCTGCGGCTGCGCATCGAGGACGCCGATTCGTCGGCCGAGCAGACGGTTGGCGGCGAACTGGCTGATGCCGTGCAGGTGGTCGTGGCATCCAGGTAATTATCAGGTGATTATGTGGTGGGGGGCGAGGACAGTTTTATGGATTTTGTACGTCGTTCGTGGATGGAGCGGCTCCGCTCAACACTCAATGTGCATCGCAGAGTCGCCACCAGCAGCGCGCGCACCGTCGCCGCGGCTGAACAGACGCTAGCCGCGCCACAGCATTTCAGTCTGCGCGGTGTTCTCCCTTTTCTAGGGCCGGCGTTCATCGCCGCCATCGCCTACATCGATCCCGGCAACTTCGCCACCAATATTCAGGCGGGCGCGCAGTTCGGCTATCTGTTGCTCTGGGTGATCGTTGCCAGCAATCTGATGGCCATCGTCCTCCAGATGCTCTCCGCTAAGCTGGGCATCGCCACGGGCAAGAATCTGCCTCAACTGTGCCGCGAATACCTGCCGCGCCCGGTGAGCATGGGCCTCTGGGTGATTGCCGAGATTGGCGCGATGGCGACCGACCTCGCGGAGTTCCTGGGCGCGGCCATCGGCTTCAACCTGCTCTTCCATATTCCACTGCTGGCGGCGGGTCTCCTGACCGGTGTCACCACCTTCGCCATCCTGGCGTTGCAGCGGCTGGGATTCCGCCCGCTGGAGGCTATCATCGCCGCGCTGCTGGGGGTTATCGCCGTCAGCTATCTGGTCGAGACATTCCTGGCGCGCCCAGACGCCGGGCAGATCGTCTACCAT
>JAICKD010000660.1 GCA_025928125.1 Ktedonobacterales bacterium | reverse complement strand
CATCCCCGCGGAGCAACTGATGGCGGCCCGCGGCTGGTAGAGTGGCCCCCTCCCGGCCTTGCTCCGCTCGGCCACCCTCCCCCAGCGCACGCTGGGAGAGGGCATGGGCGACTAAAGTGGCGAATGGCGACGGCTTGGCTCTGGTCCCCCTTCTCCCTGGAAGGGGAAGGAGGTTAGGGGGAGGGGGCAGCCTCTCACCCATTCGGGCTTCCCCAGGAGTCCCTGGCGGTTATGACGCTTGGGCGAATAACGATTGGCCGCCAGCGCTCGATTCTTCCGGCATGTGGTGGCTGGATGTGTCGCCAATGTCGCCTGATCCAATGCGCAACATGGTACACTGAAAGTGCGTATAGCGTTATGAGGAAGCTGGCCCAAAACAGGCAACGCTTCCTTCATACGCTGGCAGCTTGAAATGAGTGAGCGTCCGATGACACGAATCGGTATTCTGGCGTTCCAGGGTGATTTTCGCGAGCATGCGCGCGCCGTCGAGCAGCTGGGGGCTGAGAGCCGCCTGGTGCGTCTGCCGCGTGACCTGGAAGGCGTGGATGGGTTAATCTTGCCCGGCGGCGAGAGCACCGTGATGGGCAAGCTGATGATAGCGTATGATGTAGTAGAGTCGCTTCGGTCGCTGCTCGCCGAGGGGATGCCCGCGTGGGGTACCTGCGCCGGGATGATCCTGCTCTCGCGCGAGACGGATAACGCGCTCGCCGGGCAGCCGTTGCTCGCCTCGATCAACATGCGCACGCGGCGCAACGCCTTTGGCGCGCAGCGTGAGAGCTTCGAGACGATGCTCAATGTTCCGGCGATTGGGCCGGAGCCATATCATGCGGTCTTTATTCGGGGGCCGGTTGTCGAAGAAGTCGGAGAAGGCGTTGAGGTGCTGGCGCGCATTGACGCGCCGGAACCAAATATCGTCGCGGTGCGTCAGAATCGTCTGTTAGCCACGGCGTTTCATCCGGAGGTGACAGGGGATCTGCGCTTTCACGAGTACTTCCTTGGAATGGTGCGTGACGCCCGCGCCGCAACGGTCTAGATCGTTCTAAGCCGTCGCGGTCAGGCGGACCCTTCTGAGGTTCCGGTGGCTCTGCGCTGAAGTCGGCTCGTAAGAGCGCGCCAAGGCGTCGAAGGGTCACACTGGGGGCAGCAGCACGCATGATTCGTCCAGTGCCGTATGTTGATTTACCTCGCTTCGTCCACGCGCTCGATCAGCGCGCGCGCGCGCGGCAGGGTGAATTCGCCAATTTTGTGGCATCCCCTGAGATCGAAGAGGCCCGTAGCAGCATCTCCGTCCTCCTTGGCTCCATCCTGCCCATCACCCCGACTGCCTCCACCTGGATCTGTGAGGATCACTGGCGACTGCTCGGTCTGGCCCAGGCGCGCAAGCGTCCCGGCGCGCAGGCGTGGGACCTCGCCTATCTCGCCGCGCTGACCAACCCCGGTGGCCAGCCTTCCGCCGTCTCGCAGTACGAAGTGCTCTTCGAGTTGCTGCAGTACGCGCTCAACGCCGCCATCCTCAAAGGGGTGCATCGGTTCTTCGCGCGCATCGAAGATACCCGGCCCGAGATCGAACTCTTCGGCAAGCTGGGCTTCCAGCGCTACGCCCGCGAGCTGACCTACTGGCTGGAATCGCCCGCAGAGGGGGTCGAGCGGCTGGCCGAGGCAACCCATCGCGCGACTCTGCACACGTCTGAGCGGCCCATGCGCCTGCTCACGCGCTTCCAGCCCGCGCCACCTCCCGAAGAAGGACCAGATGAGATACGCCCGGATGTGGCGCTCCGGCGCTGGCAGCATCACGACGCCTGGGGGCTGCTCCGCCTCTACGACGCCTGCACGCCGCGACGGGTGCAACTCGCCGAGGGATTAACCAGTGAGGAACTGGTGCATACACGCGCCGCGGGCGGCCGCACCTGGTTCGTGCCGCTGCTAGAGCCGACCTCGGCGGCGTTCGTGCATGACCGTGGCGTGCGCCTGGGTGGCTGGCTGCGGCTGCGCTTTGGGCGCGGCTCCCAGCCCCACATGATCTCTGTGCTTGCGCATCCTGACGATGCCGATGTTTCGCCCGCGTTGCTCCGCTTTGGCCTGCGTGTGCTGGCCCTGGAGGATCAGCGCCCGGTGGTCTGTCAGGTGCGCGAGTATGAATCAGCGGTGGTCGACGCATTGCGCGCCGCCGGATTCGAGCACTGGGGGTCGCATGCGCTGCTCGTTCGCCATCTCACGGCGCGCGGGCTACGCGACCAGATGGCTCCGGCATTGGAGTCGCGGGTTGTCTATGGCGTCAAGGGGTTTGGGACGACCCCCTCACGCATGAGCGAAGGTGAAACAACGTACTATGCCAGAGAACACGATTGACGATCTCAACACGCTGTTCGCCGTACTACCAGCCAACCTCCGCAAGACGCTGGCAGAGATGAAGGACAGGGAGCAGATTCTCGAGATTGTCATGGACCTCGGGCGGCTGCCCGAGGCACGATTCCCGGCGCGTGAGGAAGTGCTGAGCAACGACCCTATCACGGCAGAGGATCTGGCTTATGTCGTCGAGCATATTGGACAGTTTGGGGGGGACAACCGGGCAGGGATCGAGCGGACGCTGCACCGCATCAGCGCCATCCGCAACCGTCGCGGCGCGGTCGTCGGCCTCACCTGCCGGGTCGGGCGCGCGGT
>JAICKD010000324.1 GCA_025928125.1 Ktedonobacterales bacterium | reverse complement strand
GGTGGTCTGATGACCCATGGCGCAGTGATCGCACGGGAGTACGGCGTGGCGGCCGTCGTGGGGGTGGAGCATGCCTCCCGGCTGATCCAGGATGGGCAGCGGATCCGCGTGCATGGGACGGACGGCTACGTCGAAATCCTGTCGTAAGCGAGTGAACAGTGCAGTGTCGCGGTCGGAGCCATTCGCAGCCGCTCTTCTCTACTCTGCCTCCCCCTCTCCTCGGAGGAGAGGGGGTTGGGGGGTGAGGTCTGTCGCCAGGGAAGAACCTCACCCGGCCTTCGGCCACCCTCCCCTATGAGGGGAGGGACTAGGTGACCATTCTGGCGGTCGGCAATATGCGCGCTCCCCTCTCCTCCTAGGAGAAGGGCTGGGGGTGAGGTCTCACCAGACGCCTCAAGACATTATTGGCCACCCACCTAGCGGCTGGGAGCAGCCATCCTGAGCAGGAAAGCGTTCAGGACGTTCGCATGCCATCCTGAATGCTCTCTGTGCGATTTGCGGCATGCTTCGGGCGGCCATTTGGGCCACTCGCGGCTCCGCATGTCTCCCTACTGATGGGCTACAAATCCGCTGTTTAAGCGGTCTTGTGTGCCATTCGGCGTTTGACACACTTCCCGGCCCGTGTTACATTATCCTATGGCGTGCCAGGTAGCCATTCGCTGCGGGCGCGTCGGCAGCGAGCGCGTGTCGGACGGTGGGAGGCCCGTGTATGCCTGAAGTCGTGCCCGTTCTGATCCTGATGGGACTGGCGTTTGTCTTCGCGGTTCTGGTGATTCTCGTCACCTTCATCCTCGGCCCCAAAAATCCAACCCCTGAAAAACTGGCTCCCTATGAGTCTGGCATTCAGGAGGTCGAGGCGCCGCGCTCGCGTTTCCCGGTCAAATACCTCACCACCGGCATGCTCTTCATCATTTTCGATGTCGAGGCCGCGGCGATCATCCCGCTGGCTATCCTCATGCGCCAGCTGAAGGTGCTGGGGCTGGTCGAATTGATCGTCTTCGCGGTCATCCTCATCATTCCGTTCTTCTACGTCTGGCGCAAAGGGGCCTTCCGATGGGAATAGACGACCAGAAGCCATCCGAGCGCGTCAATCCCTGGGCGCCCGTACAATACGTCTCGAATACCCAGACGCCGCGGCTGCCGCGCAACGTCGAGCCTGCCGATGGTGGCAACATCCTGCTGACCTCCGTCAATAAGCTGATCGACTGGGGGCGCAGCAACTCGCTCTGGCCCGCGACCTTTGGCCTGGCCTGCTGCGCGATTGAGATGATGTCGGCCAGCGCCTCGCGGTGGGATATCTCGCGGTTCGGCGCCGAGGTCTTTCGCGCCAGCCCGCGCCAGGCCGACCTGATGATCGTCGCCGGGCGGCTCTCGGTCAAGATGGCGCCTGTCCTGCGGCACATCTACGACCAGATGCCCGACCCCAAGTGGGTGATCGCGATGGGCGCCTGCGCCTCGTGCGGCGGCGTCTTCAACAACTACGCCATCATCCAGGGTGTGGACAAGATCGTCCCGGTCGATGTCTACGTGCCGGGCTGCCCGCCGACGCCGGAGATGCTGCTCCACGGGCTGAATCTGCTCCAGGACAAGATTCGCCAGCGCATTCCCACCCCGCCCGACCCGCTGAAGGTTACAGGCGTCACTTATATCGGCAGCGAGGACTAAGACGATGGCTGACGAACAGCGCATGGGCGCGCCGGAACTGGCGACACCATCGAATCCGCTGGCCGGGGCAACCGTCGCCTTCCTGCGCGAGCGGTTTCCCGACGATGTGCTGGACGCCAGCGAGTACCGTGGCGAGATGACCATCACCGTGCGCCCGGAGCGCATCGCCGAGGTCTGCCGGACGCTCCGTGACGAGCCGCAACTCGTCTACAACTACATCGCCGACATCACCGCCGTCGACTGGCTCGAGCGCGACCCGCGCTACGATGTCGTCTACCATCTGCTCTCGCTGGCGACCTATGGCGTCGTCCGGTTGAAGGCGCAGGTCGGCGACGAGGACACGCCCGACCCGGAGCTACCCACCGTCACGGCGGTCTGGCCGGGCGCGGACTGGTTCGAGCGTGAGATATATGACTTGTTCGGCATTCGCTTCGCCGGGCATCCCAACCAGACGCGCATTCTGATGCCAGAGGACTGGGTGGGCCACCCGTTGCGCAAGGACTATCCGCTGACGGGCATCCACCTGCCTGATCCGCACTGGGGCGGCCAGGTGCTGCTGGATGAGCCACTGCCAAGCGGCATGGGGCGGCAGACGTTGCGCACCAACGACCGCACTGCTGTGCCACGCGCTGACAACCTGACGCCCGATACGCCCGAGGATGGGACACCCAATGCGCCAGACGATACACACGCGAACGACGATGCTCGCTGAGATCCGAGGAACACCATGCAGCTAGAGGAACCAAGAGCGCTTCAGGTGGACGAGAGCGAGCAACTCGACGAGAGTACGCGCCGCGACACGATGACCATCAATATGGGTCCGCAGCACCCCTCGACCCATGGCGTGCTCCGGCTCGTGCTCACGCTGGATGGCGAGACGATTCTCAAGGCGCGGCCAGATATCGGCTATCTGCACACTGGCATCGAGAAGACCGCCGAAGGCAAGAGCTACTTCAAGTCGCTGGTCGTCACCGACCGGATGGACTATCTCGCCCCGCTTTGCAACAACCTCGGCTACGCGCTCGCTGTCGAAAAGCTGCTGGGCATCGACGTGCCGGAGAAGGCGCGATTCGCACGGGTGGCGCTGGCCGAGTTGCAACGCATCGCCAGCCACCTCGTCTGGCTCGGCTCCAGCGCGCTCGACCTGGGCGCGCAGAGTGTCTTCCTCTATTGCTTCCGCGAGCGCGAGCTGATTCTCGATATCTTCGAGGCGTGCTCCGGCGTGCGCATGATGACCAGCTATATCATGCCCGGCGGACTCCAGGCCGACCTGCCGCCCAACTTCGAGCAGTTGGTGCGCAGCTTCCTCAAGATTTTCCCGAAGCGGCTGCGCGAATATCACGACCTGCTGACCAACAACCGCCTCTGGATCGACCGCACGCGCGGCATCTGCCTGCTGCCCGCCGATCAGGCAATCGCGCTGGGGTGCAGCGGCCCGACGTTGCGCGGCAGCGGCGTCGCCTATGACGTGCGCAAAGTCTTCCCCTATAGCGGCTATGAGCGCTTCGCCTTCGACGTGCCAGTCGGCGAGAACGGCGATGTCTACGACCGCTATCTCGTCCGCATGCTGGAGATGCGCGAGAGCCTGAAGATCATCCAGCAGGCGATGGATGGGATGCCCGAAGGCCGCTGGCAGGTGGATGACCCCAAGATCGTCGCGCCGCACAAGTACGAGGTCTCCTCGAATATGGAGGCGCTGATCCACCACTTCAAGCTCTACACCGAGGGCTACCGCCCGCCCGCTGGCGAGGTCTACGTGCGCACCGAGTCGCCCAAGGGCGAGCTGGGCTTCTATATGGTCAGCGATGGCAGCGCGAAGCCATATCGCATGCACGTGCGCGCGCCATCGTTCGCCAATCTGCAGGCGCTGCCGCTGATGATTGAGGGCTATCTCATCTCCGACGTGGTGGCGGCTATCGGCAGCATCGATATCGTGCTGGGGGAGGTTGACCGCTGATGACCAGCGATGAGCTACAGACGCGACTGCGCGAGATCGTCGCGCGTTACCCCTCGGCGCGCTCAGCCATGCTGCCCTGCCTGCATCTGGTCCAGGCAGAGACCGGCTACATCACGCCCGAAGGCATTCAGGCAGTGGCTGAGGCCATCGGCGTCAAACCCGACGAGGTCGAGTCGGTCGTCACGTTCTATTCGATGTATACCCAGGAGCCAAAAGGGCGCTATGTCATCAAGGTCTGCACCAGCATCTCCTGCTATCTGCGCGGCTGCGATGACGTGATGGCTTATCTGGAGGAACGACTGGGCATCCAGCGCGGCGAGACGACCGGCGATGGCCGCTTTACCCTGGAGTCCGCCGAGTGCCTGGCGGCATGCGGCATGGCGCCCGCCGTGCAGGTGAACGGCCGCTTCGTCGAGAATGTGACCGACTCCGACGCCAGCGCGCTGCTCGGCTATCTGGAGAACGGTGGCGCGGTCGATGAGATCGCCAGCCCGTGGCGTCCCATCAGCGATGGGCGCGGCATGGCGACGGTCACCGCCATCGGAGCAATCGACGCGCCAGGGCAATCGCCCGACCCAGCGCATGACGGCCATGATGGTCGTGCGCGTAAAGATAAAGATCATGCGTATAAAGCGCACCAGAACGGGGCGGAGACAGAATGACAGACACACCAGGCACACCGCCCACCACTCCCGCCAACGATGCGCTGCCCCTCGGGCCGACGCCCCGTTTCGTCACGCGCGCGTTCGACGTGCCGGGCATAGACCGCATCGCCGTCTATCGCGCCAATGGCGGCTACAAGGCGCTGGCCAAGGCGTTCGAGCAGTTCCAGCCGGACGCGCTGCTGGATGAGGTGAAGCGGTCGGGGCTGCGCGGGCGCGGCGGCGCTGGCTTCGCCACGGGCATGAAGTGGAGCTTCCTGCCAGCGAACAACCCGAAGCCGCGCTACCTCTGCGTCAACGCCGACGAGAGCGAGCCGGGTACCTTCAAAGACCGCATGATTATGGAGGTCTGCCCGCACCTGCTGGTCGAGGGGACGATCATCTCGTCCTACGCCACCAACGTCCACCACGCCTTCATCTACATTCGCGGCGAGCTACCTCTCGCGGAACAGCAGATGTCGCGGGCGGTGCGGGAGGCCTATGGCGCCGGACTGCTGGGCAAGAACATCCTCGGCAGCGGCTTCGATCTCGATATTACGGTGCATCGCGGTGCGGGAGCCTATATCTGCGGCGAGGAGAGCGCGCTGCTCGAATCGCTGGAGGGCAAGCGCGGCTATCCCCGGCTCAAGCCGCCGTTCCCAGCGGTAGTGGGCCTCTACAGTAGCCCGACAGTTATCAATAACGTCGAGACGATAGCCACCGTTCCGGCGGTGGTGGAATATGGCGCCGAGGT
>JAICKD010000166.1 GCA_025928125.1 Ktedonobacterales bacterium | reverse complement strand
GAGCGTCAATAAGAGCATGCGCCCGAAGACGGCGTTGTTATGGAACCAGTTATCAAAAAGCGGGCCAAGCGACGCGCCCATCAGCAGAATGAGCAGCAGGCCCGGGAACGCGAAGACAATGTCGGTGAATCGGTCCAGGACGAGACCTAGTCCTCCACCAAACCATCCCGCCAGCGTACCCAGCACCACGCCCAGACCAATATCAAAAACCTCTACCATCAGCGCAAGCTCGATAGAGATATTGATACCGCCAAGCAAACGGGCAAGAATATCGCGCCCAATGGTGTCTGTTCCCAGCGGATGCACCATTGAGTTGGGGCCAAGCGGGAAGAACGTTCCAGCTGTATCGGAACTACTCAGGTCAACGTTGAGGGGATCGTGATAGTTTTCTGGGCCAACATGCTGCGTTCCGGTTATGCCGCCCACAATGGTTGGGCCAATGTGGCGATAGATGGGAGGGAAGACAAAGCTTCCGACAACGAAAAAGAGCACGACTGCCAGACAGAAAACGGCGCGTTTGTCACGCGCGAATCGACGGGCAGCAGCGCGCAGGGGCGAGATGGACCGCGACTCGGTGATTTCCGCCATCTCCAGCTGGGTGTAATTCGCCGTTCCAACTATCGGTTCTTCGTCGATGTTACCTGTTCCCTGAGGGGTGTCGATCGTATCCATCTGCTCATCTACCTCTCTGTCGATACACGCTCCAGAAAGAGCGGCTCAAAAGCGTGCTCCCGTAACCTCAGGAAACCTTGATACGTGGATCGAGAATGCCGTAGATCAGGTCAACGACCAGGTTCATGAATGCCACCGCAACCGCGACGATCAACACTGTACCCTGGACGGTTGGCATATCTTTATTGCTGATCGATGACACGGCGAGAAACCCGATGCCAGGAATCTGGAAGAGAAACTCGGTAAAGAACGCGCCGCCAACGACAAACGCAACCGCCGGGCCAAGCGCCGTCACCAGCGGCACCAGCGCGTTGCGGAAGGCGTGGCGTATGACTACCACGCGCTCGCGCACGCCTTTTGCGCGCGCCGTTCTGACGTAGTCCTGCCCCAGCACTTCGAGCATCGTCGTACGTGTTAAGCGCGCGTAGAAACCCAGACCCAGCAAGGTCAGGAGCAATATCGGCCCTACCGCGTGGATGTCGAACAGCCCGTTCCACCCAGATACCGGCAGGAAAGGCAGATTGTGCAGTGAGAGGTACACCATCACCAGTTGGAAGATCGGAATCGAAATAAAGGTGGGGATTGCGAAGAGGGCGAGCGCGGTGGTCATGCTTGCGGTATCGAGCTTGCTCCCAGCGCGCACAGCGGCAATGATACCTACTGGCACTCCGATGATTACCTGGAAGAACAGGGCAGTCAGGCCGAGCTGCGCCGAGATCGGCACGCCACTGCCAAGGATAGATAAAACTTTACGCCCGCGCTGCGTAAATGAAAGCCCCAGATCGAAATGCAGCAGGTTATTCAGGAAATTACCGTACTGCTCGTACCAGGGCAGGTCAAGATGATAGAGATGATTGAGTTGAGCGATGCCCGCCGCTGTGCATTTGGGCTGACAGAGCAGTTCCACGGGCGAACCAGGGGAGACGTAACCGAGAATAAAGGTAATAAACGTGACGCCAAGCAAGACGAAGATCAGGCCCGCAAGACGTCTGATGAGGAATCGAGGTCCGATACGAATGCCCCCATAGGCCAGTACGCCAACGAGGAGCAGCACAACGATGATGGCGGGCAGGCTGGAGAGGAGTTGATCCACTGTGGCGCCTCCTTTGCATGATGTCATCGACAAGCGAATCAGGAGAACGGAAGAGCGACGATGTGCGCTCGCCCGAAACGGTTCGGGCGCACGAACAGAGTTCCACAACAAACCAGTGTGAATAGCCCTTCACACGACTTCGAGATCAGCTTGTCAGACCACCTACCGCAAAGCTGTCGTGCTAGTGACGAACTGTGTTCGCTGGTTTTACACATGCATCGCATCTGGCGTGCCTCCACCGAATAATATTCGGCGAGTATACGGCGGATTCGCCCCGATGTGTTTTAGGAGGCGATTAGCCAGAAACGGGGGAAGCTACGATTGCCCCCATAGTACCACACGGCGCTACGTTCGCAAGAGGGCTGTGCCTGCATTCGCAGCGTGCTATCAGGTGGCACAAGACATAACTCAGCCATATCGTATCCTGCGCGTCGTAACACGGCTCGCTCTGGTCCGATAGACCCTCACAAACCGGGCGAGAAGCGCAAACTGCCTTTGGGAAAAGGATCGCGTGGGCAGCCTAGCTGGGGATTCTCTGGCCGGTTCTTCCACTGGTTTTTCACGAACCGCCTGCCCCCGCTCCTATTGAGCAAGGACAGGCGGTGTGTGGATGCGCTAATCCAGACTTCTCACGAAGCACGTTCCAGCGCATCCCCAGTGAAGACTACATGCGACTAGTGGTTCGCGATGTAGGCGGTCTGCCAGACGGGCAGCGGGAAGGATCCCTGTGCGGTCTGGACAAAGCCACCCTTGACCCACGTGCGCACGCGATAGTAGTTCTGGTACTGCGAGGTTGGACACCACGCGACCTGGTCAATGATCATCTGCTCAGCCTGATTGTACAGCGGTACGCGCTGGTTCATATCCGCGAGGGCATCTGCCTGCTTCATCAGGGCATCTGCCTGCGGCATGCTGGCATTGATCTGGTTGTACGGCGAATCCGTGGAGAACAGCAGAGTCAACCAGTCCTGTGGATCCGGATAGTCCGCGGCCCACGCGAAGCGGAACAGCTGGAGGGTCTTGGATTGTTCTTCGTCCAGGATGGTCTTCCAGGCGGTCTGGTCGATGGTTGTATTGATGCCGAAGGCCTGGTTCCAGGTGGCCTGGTAGGCCTCAGCGCTCAACTTGGCCGTGTTCGACGAGAGGTTGAAGGACAGCTTGATCGTCGGAACCTTGTTGCCATGGGCGGCAAGGTACTGAGCCCAGTACGCCTTGGCCTTGGTCACGTCGCCAGAGGTTGGCGCGCCATCAATGCCCTTCAGGTTCGCGTTGTAGCCCGGCATGCCCTTCGGCACGACGTGCCAGTTGGGGATCTGAGTACCCTTCGAGATGCTCTGGTTGAGTTGGTCGCGGTTGATGGCGAGGCAGAACGCCTTGCGGGCATTCACATCGTCAAACGGCGCGATCTTCCAGTTCATCTGGAAGCCGCCGATGATCAGGGTCGGCTGCTGATGGTAGTCGGGGAGACTCTTTGCGGCAGCGATCTGGTCAACGGGAATCGTGTCGGTGTAGGCGAGGGTCTGATCGGTCTGATAGGTGCTGTACTCAGTGTCGGTCGAGGAGAAGAGCTTGAAGTCCACCGTGGTGATGGTCGGCTTCTTGCCCCACCAGTTCGGGTTCGCCTTCAAAGTCAGCACACCCTGATGGTCCCAGGCCGAGACGTAGTACATGCCACTGCCACCCTGGCCGGTCGCGCCCTTGGCCAGATTATCCAGCCAGGTGTCGTCTTTGCCCAGGTCGTCGCCGGTCACCACACTCTTCTCGACCGCGAACGAGGTCGAGTAGGTCAGCGCGGCAAGGAAGTAAGCGGCGGGCTGCGCCAGCTTGATGGTCAGCGTACCAGCGCTGTCATCGGGGATGATCGAGTCGCCCACCAGCGTCGTGATGGCGCCCACCGGTTGGTGGTTGGTGCAGGTCTCGCCGCTGAAGGCGCCGGCATCTTTGATGGCCGAGAGGTAGTAGCTCAGCTGTGACCCGAGGCACGGGTTGGCCGAGCGGTCCATCGACCAGGCGAAGTCCGACGGCTTCACCGGGGTGCCGTCTGAGAACTTCTGGTTCGGCTGCAAGGTGAAGGTGTAGGTCAGGCCATCGGAGCTGACGGTCGGGGCCTTGGAGGCCCACGGGATCACGTTCAGATCCTTGTCAAGGGTGACCAGGCCATCGAAGAGCATCGACTCCAGGGGTCCGCACGAGGTGTCGGAACACTGCGCGGGATCGAGGGTGGTGATGTCCGGGCCGCCACCAGTCGCCCAGCCCATTTTCAGGGTCTGGTCTTTGGCCTTGTCGGTCGGGCCAGTCACGGTGGACGTACCGCAGGCCGACGCCAGAAGGGCAATCGTACCCATCAGGACGATCAGTCCAGCGATACTAAATTTGCGGTTTCCCAATCGCATGCAATTTTCTCCTAGGTGATGGAACAAGAGCGGTATCGGTGTCTTGGGCCGGTAAACATGTCGCCGATCAGTTCAGAACGCGTGGTGGTATTCGCGTCTGGAAGCCCTGGCGCGCCCACTGTGTCAGAATATGTCAGACACCTGGCGCGGGCTTGAAATCTGGTCTCGAACATGTCTCCCGACATGACGTCCGTGCGCGAGTCTTGCGTCACCTCCCTTCGCAATCGCGACACCGCGCGGCATTGTGCGCATGCGCACACCAGCGCTGCATCTGTCGCAAGGGCTTACTGCTGATAAACTCAATTGCCGTCGGTCCATCCGACGAATAGGACACCGGTGCTCCGCATCGAGAAGCGCCTATTCACAAGAAGCGCTTCCGTCGGATTGCCGGTGCGGTAGCGGGTATCGCCACCGCACTGACCTTCCTGCATACGCGGCTCGGCGCAGCTTACACAATCTCCCTCCGTCTCTCTAAACGACCGCGCTCCGGTCGAGTCACTCGTAGCGCCCGCACGCTTTCGGACCGCGCCAGATGAGGCATGCTCAATCGCTCCCTCCGTAATGGAATCGACCAGGTATGTGAGGCGCGGATCGTCACATAGCGTCACATAGCGTCACATAGCGTCAATAGGATAAGTCATCTGACGGCACAATGAATCCAGTATTGCTGCTCAGTGCGGCGCCGCGAGGCACCAGGTAATAGAGTTCACGGCCCTTGGGCTTCTCGAACACTTGCATGAAACTCTCTCCCAGAACGTGTAGCGTCACCGGATGGGGATGCAGGATACGACTGCTGGTGACTGTCAGCGTGCGGGCCAGTTTGACAAGCTCCGCTTGATCGGCGCCATCGCGCTGATCGCCGACAATCCAGAAGACAATCCCGTCGTGCTCGATCATCAACTCACTGCGGATGCCAAACTGCCAGACAGGCCCATCCATCATCGGCTGCTGGTGAATCGCGCGCTCCGACCAGATGCCATTCACATAGACCGCTGGCGTCCCATCGACATTCAGCCAGGTCGCCGAGCCAGTCTCCACCATCTGTAGCACCGCCGCGAGGTCCGATGCGACCTGGAACTCGCGAATGTCGATCACGCCCGAGCCTGGGGTATCTCCAGGGATGGTGTATTGCATCTCAACCATCGACCCATTCGACCAACTCTGAGCGGGAAGCACCCGCGCGCCGGAGAAGTCATACTTGTCGGCCTGGGCGCCAAGCCAATAGATCGGGAAGGTTGGGTTTGGCGTTGCGGCTTTGACGGGGACCTTGGGAAGAGACGCGCTGACCTCGCCGGGATAGTGGTTCACCTGCCGCACGCCGGTGTGTGTCAGCAACAACTGCACGCCAGCCGCGAAGGATGGGCTTGCCACTACCACGCTAAAGACCATCAGCAGCGCCACCGCGACCAGCGAGGCCGAGAGCGGGCGCGTGGCGCGGCCGAACGCCTGGCGAACGTTGCCCCAGGGCGTGCGCGACTGGCGGGGGAACAGCGGGCCGCGTGGCAGGCTGAGACGGGAGAACACGTTATAGGTCAGCTTCTGCTCGAAGCCGGGAGGCGTTGGAGCATGCCGCTCATCTTCGATGACCGTCTGAATGAATTGAGGTGGCAGGATTTCTGCTTCGAGCGGAAACAAATCGCGCAATTCGCTAGCGAAGACTTCCTCTTCGAGCGAAAAGTCCGCAGGGAATCGCTGCTCTGTGTGATCAGTTCCAGCGCTATCCCTCCTGGCGCGCTCGAACTCTCTCATGTGTCCGCTCCTCAAGGATGACGCGCAACGCTTTACGCGCCCGCCAAAGTCGAGTGTCTATCGCATGGCGCGAGAGTCCGGTTTTGCCAGAGATCTCGTCGGTTGTCGCCAGGCAGAGATATCGCATGTAGACCAGGTAGCGGTCGAGTGCGGGGAGGGCATCCAGAGCGTGCGCCAGTTCTTCACGGCGTTCGCGCTGTTCGAGCAACCCCTCCATGCTGTTCTCCGTTAATTGCGCGAGTGGCAACTCCAGCGATCGGTGTTCTCTCGTCGTGCCATTGCTGGTAGTCACGCTATCGAGCGACGTCACCGCCGCCTGGCGTCGCTGGACCTGTCGCCGCCGATCCAGTGCGATATATTTCGCACGCATCGTCAGCCACGTTCGCAACGATCCCCGAGCTGGATCAAACGACCCAATCTCTTGCCAGACCACAATAAACAGATCACTTGCGCACTCCTCAGCATCCTGAGAAGTGCCGACGCCATCGAGCACCACGCGGACAAAATACGACATCTCGCGCGAATAGCGCCTCATAAGAGCCTCAAGGGCAAGCGGATCCCGCTTGACCAGACCTCCGTATAAAGCGTCATCGGGCCACTCGTCGTGCACCGTTTGTCTCCTCGCGCTTCCATCCTGCCCAGCCTCGATGCCGGTCGCCGCAACGTCGCGGTGTGGATGTGACGGACGATGATGTGTGCTATCCCGGTGCCACATTTGGTCATACTTCACAGTACTACGCATGGTATGACCGATATCTCACACTATGCGTTTTCTGGCTCGTGAAAGAAACGCCTGCGGAGCGGAGCAGGGGACTTCGCGAGCCACCGGGAGAAGTTGTCCGCAATTCTTACCGATTCTTGGGTACTTTGTCAAGTGCCAATTGCTAAGCTCGGAATATTTACGGATTCTTCGCCACTTCTGCGCCTTTCCGGCGAACGCATACCAGGCCAATAGCGCACGCTGGCATGCACTCATCCATGCACATGTGTGCGCATAGCGCCGCAAACGCGCGGATGAGGCATGACCTGCTGGACGCCACTCCCCCGTTGCGCTGATAATGGGTTGGTCATGGCTGAGACGAGCTCGTCCAGCGCGCGCCGATGCACTGGATAGGCTGCGGCTGCGGCATAATGGCGCACGATGGACGGCACAGCAAGCACAGCAAG
>JAICKD010000089.1 GCA_025928125.1 Ktedonobacterales bacterium | reverse complement strand
CGCCAGGCGAGCGAGGCTCTAAAATAAACTCTGGCTCAAGCGCAGCGAAACAGGCGCCACGTCCAAAGTACGTTAGTGCTTTTACCCACGGGAACGATTGACCGTGGAACCCGCAAACACTATTTAGTTGGTGAGGTGCAAAGTGCCTACGCGCCTATTCTCACACAAGCAGGCAGAAACGGCAATGGACTAGGAGACACGGGCTAAAGCCCAGGAAGCGCCTCACCGCCTGGGTCAAGACCCAGCGGCTTGCGGCGGGCTAAAGCCCTTTTCTGTCAAGCAGGTGGCCGCTTGTATCTCACCTTGGCGCTACTGCCGCTCCCCTGCCATTCCTCGTTTCCATGCCTGATGCCTCATGTCGCACTATTGCTGGATCATGATAATCGCGGCGGCAAGTGACCCGTTAGGCGAGATACTACCATATGCCCGAATCTGTAGACCGACGTGCAATGCCGTCCGATCAAGTAGTTGATGGGTGAGAGAGTCCACAACTCTCGTAGACACGGTCAGAGATATCGTGAATTGGCTGCCACCATTGGCAATGGTCAGCACTGTAGCGTCAGTGTCGTCAGTGTCGTCGATGCCCTGAATTTGACCGCTAAGCCTGGTGTCTTGTACTTGAATCGAGTCCGCATCAATATGCGTTGAGGTAATTCTCTGGCCCGTCACCGTAATTTGCAGCCCAATACTGAGGTCATCGAGTGTATCGGGCAGGCCAGCGCGTTGGAATGAGGTCTTGCTCGTCGTAGTAATCAGAACCGACTGCCCAGTGTCGGAACGAACAGCAACGATGGACTGATTACCCATTCCCGTAATGATATAGGAACTGGCGATGGGTGTGGTGGACGTGGCTACCGGCGACGCGGACTTCACACTCGATACCACAAAGTATCCGCCTGCGATTCCGAGAATCGCACCAATAACAAACGCAGTTGCCAGGAAAGAAAGGCGCGATATCGGCGCTGCCTCTAAGGTAGACTGTACCCATGGCTTACGCCCCGAGTGCTGCCGTTCTGGCAATTTAGGGACTGCATCGATCTTTTGGGTACTGACCAGCGTGGGATCTTCCCAAGCCCATGACGGCCATACAGGCCCATGTTGTGAATCATCATGTCCGCCTGAATTCGTCATGCTGTCACTCCTGGATGACATGTGAGGCGAGCTGCCCGCGTTGCGCCGCCGCACTCAGTCAGCTTGCCAAATCGGGCCGGGCGCAAGCGGCGGCCAGAACAGTAAAGACATCGACCAGGGCATCTGCAAGCGCCGAATGTGTCGGGTTTCTCGGATATGATGGACAAGTGGACCTCGGTCAATATAGCAATAGCAGTATAGATTCGTCTGCTTCAACGAGTCTCCTGGAAGGTGGTAACGGCTACAACCTCTCGGAATGAGACGTTGTCGGGCATGTCTGTGGTAATCGCGTCAAGGATGAATTAACGTTGCCTGTTACACACACTGACCACGCCCGTCGTAACGACTGAGGTATGGATCGTTTTGACGGGAGGAAGAGTAACCAACCTCTCCTTTGGAAGGGACCGCGATCTATGGTTCATTCCCCAGAGCGACCGGCTTCTGCCTTCGTCGAAGCAGATGATGCACAGGAGCCAGCGGACTCTGCTATGCTGAACACCAGACAGAGACCCAGGGGCAAGTTCACCCTGCCCGAGGTGGCCGGTTGTAGCGCTGTCGGCATTGTAGCATGCGTTCTCTTTGTCTACCATGTGCCGAGCCTCAGCCTCTGGTACGATGAGACATTCTCTGTCAGCCTATCCAACCAGCCGTTGCCAATCCTCGCACAGGCGCACGAAGCGAATATGCTTCTCTACACTGTTTTGCTGCGTATCTGGCTGAGCGTATCGGCGCTTGTGGGTATCGCGCCAACTCCTCTGGTCACGCGCCTGCCATCCATTGTGCCGATGATGTTCGCGGCAATTGCGATTGCGCTCATCGGGTCGCGGCTATGGAGTCTGGCTACCGGACTCGTAGCCAGCCTCCTGTTTATCTTAAATGGAATTGTCATCACGCAGGCGCAGACGGCGCGCGGTTATGCATTACAGACCTTGCTCGTTTGTTTGAGCTGGGGAGCGCTGTTTATCGCATTAAAGAAGCCATCCATCAAGCGTTGGTGGATTATCTACGCTGTGCTGGTAATCGCCGCGGTCTACGCCGATGTTTTGAGCATCTTCAGCCTGGCGGCGCAGGTTGTCGGGGTTGCGATATTGTTTGTGCCAGTCGTTGCGCGGCGCGCGGAAGAGTTTCCGGCGCTCCGTACGGCAGATCGCAGGTCGTTCGCCATTGGTGGGTTGCTCGCGGTCCTCTTGATTGGAGCGGCGTGCCTACCACTCGCAGTCGATGCGACGACTCACCGCGGCGACAATAGCTGGGTGCCAATTGCGACACCGGATGCCCTTGGGTCGTTTATCTCGTCTCAGACGGCGGCCCATCTCCTTCCGGCGATCGCTCTTGTGGCTGCGTGGCTGCTAGGCATGGCGCTCGGCCTCAGCATACGGCGGGGTCTACCGGTCTTGCTCATCAGCTGGGCGCTAGTGCCAGTCATAGGTCAATATCTCACGACACAGCCAGCCCTCGATCTCCATTTCTTCTTCCCGAAGTACCTTATCGCCACACTCCCCGCATTCTCTCTGCTCGCTGCTATTGGCATCATGTCACTTCGCCCATATTGGGCAGCGGCAGGCCTTACGCTGATTCTGGTAGCACAGTTGGCACAGACGCCCATAAGTTACTATCCGCGCGCCGAAAGGCAACCATTCATCGAGACGTTCGGCTGGCTATTACACCACTACCAGGCTGGCGATGGCATTATCTGCCGACCAGCAAAGTCATGTGGAGTGCCTGCGTCCTACTACGTGGGTCAGTTGTACGCGGGCCGTGGCTTGCCAACTGAGTTCCCCGGAAGCTGGGAGTGGGATCGGCAAAGCACGACTTCGACATCGTTTACTGCGCTCAGCGGCTACCTGCGCGGGCGAGACCATGTATTCGTGATAACTGTGCCGCATGAGGCAGCCGCCCCGAGCACGGTACACGACGACATTCCTACGTCGTTGCGTACCCTGGGTTTCTCGCTCACGCAGAGTTATCGCCCCGGTACCTCAGGATTTGCGGGCGATGTGCAAGTTGACGAGTACAGTCGCACGCTCCCTGGCATAGCGAGCAGTCACCAGGCGAGCGCCATTATCGCTAGTTATGCAGAGGTCAGACGCAGACTGACGAAGGATAATTAACCGTGCGTCAATATCAAGAAGCGAAATGGTAATCTTCCGCATCTCATAAACGGTTGCATGCCTGGAGTCGTCTATCCCCCGCTGCCATTGCCATGCCCGTGGCCGACGATTGTCGTTGGCGTCGGATGCGCAACCGGGGTTGGATGGCTCGGCGGGACGCCACTGTGATCGGATCCATTGTCGATCTCGACCTTCAGGCTCAATGCCGCCGTACCATCGGGGTTGCTTACACCGATATCTCGCAAGGGAAGATGGAAGGTTGTGGCATCAATCTCGACGACAAGCTGGGTCGCGGTCTCCGATATCAGCGTACCAGCCGATTGCCCATCGACGATGATGACGGCGCCGGACGCAAAACCACTCCCGTTCACCACAATGTGCAGCACATGAACGTTTTGCCCATCCTCCCGCGTAACCCTGACGTCTTGCACGACCAGAACGATCTCTCCCAGCGCACCTAAGACCTGCGTCGTCGCAACGCGATCAGGCCAGCTAACCGCGTGCAGCGCTGCGTGTAGATCGTTACGCGCTCTCAATCGAAGCATGGTAAGCTGCGCATCGAGCGTTGCGCGCTCGGTACCCGCCGGGAGCGCGGCTACACCCTGCGCGGCGGCAAGCTGCTCCGAGGAGAATGTCACCAGGGCGCTACTATAGGCTCGGTCGCCCGCATGTCGCGCGACAGCCGCATCGAGTTGAGCAAGCGCCTCATTGGCGTAGCTCAGGTGTAAACGGATGCGGTCACCCTGGCTAGATGCTAATTGCAGACGCACGTTCTGCTCAACGCGGTGCAACCCATACAGGGGGCTATCCGGCCCGGCGGATGCCGCAGCTGCTGTCAGGATCGACACGCCCGCGATACACAGCAACACTGCGGCGGCTATTACCTGCCAGGTGCGCCATTGGGGATAACGATGCATCCGCTGCTGGCGCCTGTGTCTGAGCGTGTCACGCTCGGTAGGGCCACGCAATGGATAGGTGTTGGGCGCTGCTGGAGCCTCATCAGCAGCAGGCTCATCAAGCTGCTTCATCAGAGAAGCGTTCAAGGCCAACAAGCGTCCTTCCATCGCCGTTGCGAACTCGGCGGATGGTTGCGCGTTACGGAATGGCGTCAGCGCATCCGCAGCCTGGAGGAGCGGCAGCAACTCATCATCTACGGCAACCCAGGTGTCTGGTTGCGGTGATGTGTTGTGGAGGCGCGCACTTAGCAGGGCATCTAACCTATCGTCGATCCGCATCGCCGTTCCTCCCTGTTTGCTGCCGTCGCGGCGAATAGCGCCCCTCAGGATCGGAGCGAATGTGGCTCGCCTGGCGCTCATTCTTCGTGATGCCAAGGTGGCGAGCCAGAGACGCGAGGGCGCGGAACTGGAGGGCGCGTATGGTCCCTGGCTGTTTGCCGAGAAGGTCCGCTACCTCCTCGGCGGAGTAATCCAGCACGCAGCGGTAGAGCACCACCGCCCGCTGCTCTTCCGTCAGACGACTGAGCGCGCTTGCTACCGTTCCCCAGCTCTCACGCGCCGTGATAATAGCGAGTGGATCGTCTTCATCGTCGGTCGTGTGTGGTTCCGCCGCTGGCGCCATCTCGCGCTCAACGCCGGTACGTATGTGCTGTCGTCGGAAGTGCTGCGCGACCTTGCTGCGCGCGATGCTCAGCACCCAGGCCGAGAACGCAAGCTCTTCACTCGCACGGGCAAGTCCTATGTCTTTCACCATCGCGAAGAACGTGTCGGCAGTGAGGTCCTCTGCCAGATGCGGATCGTCGACACGTGCCAGCACATAGCGATAGACCACCGGGAGAAATCGCTTGTAGAGCGCGCTGATCGCCTGTTGGTCTCGTTGGCGCGCACGCTGGAGCACGACCGCGAAGGGAAGGTCTGGCGGCCAGGTCATTCCTGACCGCCAGTGTCGATCAGTCCCCACCTCACGCTGGGCCGCTGGCCCTTTCTGGCGAGGGCTGCCCGATTGTCTTCCCAACGCGATGCCTCCGCTCTTCTGCCGCTACAACCGGTAGCGAATCATCATCTCACGTCGAGCTGATTGCTGGCCGAGAGCAGAGGTCAGATGTCCTACATGCAACGTCAGCCACGAGTCCTGTTACCGGCGAAGATGCCTAGGCTCCTATCTGGAGCGAGGTCGCCGCGATGGTCCCATCGGCTTGCTTCGATCCTTTGACCGTCACATGCATATGCGCCTTCAGGTCAGCCAGCGTATGCGCGCTGCCCTCGAACTCCGTTGCGCCAGAGATAGTAACCGTGACGTTCGTCCCGTCGGCCTCGGTGACCACGAAGCTCGATGTGGAGATGTCGATGCTACTCACGACGCCGACGAGCGGGCGCTGGTCTGTGCTTTGCCCACCATTCCCCTGATTATCGCCGCTATTCCCCGGAGTGCCACCAGCGTTGGGGTTTGCGGGTCCGCCCACGGTGACCTTCCACGCCAGGAGCGTCCCATCGTCCTGCTTGTCGGCCTGGACCTCTACGTTGTGGTTGAGATTTTTGGCCAGGTCCGTAAGGGAACTCGCCCGGTCGCCGTTGACGGCCGTCTGATCGTTCACGGAGATCGTCGTCGCGGAGGTCTTGCCATGCTCCTGGACGCTGATCGTCTTGGCGCCCGCGTCATAGGCATGCAGGACACCCTCAATCGCCACCGTATGCGCATGGATGTTGTTAGATGATCCCGAGTTGTGTGCGGGTGTCGAGGATGGATGTGTGTTCGCGAATGGTCCCGTATGTGTCTGTGCCGCGACAGCCACCGCCGTGCCGCCACCGCCCGCGACAATCAAGCCAACGACGGCAAGTGCGGCTTTCCCTTTGAGCAGAAGAACAACTTTGTCCAGCATCGTATTCTATAACTCCATCTCCAGCGGCGGCGCACGCACGGAGACACAGTTATCTCGCGCCCTTCCGTCGCCACCATGTACGCTGCGTGAGGAAGTCAAAATGTTATGGGTGAGACCAAGGAGGAGAGGATTGGGGACCAAAGTACTACAAGGCGGCAGGAGGGGGGACAAACCCGCACTCCTGCCGCCTTGTGGAAAATAGAGACCTTTGCGCCCCGATAGAGTCCGACTACCTAAGCACGGTTGCGCAGTAGGTCGTGTCGGGGCCGCGGGGACCCGGACACTGCCTGGTCTGCTGGAACTGGTCCGCCTGCCCAAAATCCTTCTGCGTGCCGGGATAGTCGCCGCCGTAAGTGTAGTATCCGGCCTTGTTGAGCGTATACCACGGATAGGTGCAGAAGGCGGTTCCATAGTTCGCAGCGCCACAATATTGATTGATCTCGGCCTTGCCGCCGTAGTCGCTCACCGCCGCCCAGCCTTGAGCTTTGCTGCCATCTCCAAAGGTCACGCCCAGGATCTGCAGCGGTTTGAACCCAAGCCAACTCGGCAAGTTATACGAGTAACAGGGCGGCTTGGTAGCACTCCCAGGGAGGCAGAACTGGCCACCAGGCGAGGTGAATGGGCTGGTGTGGCCGATCTCCCACACGAGGCTGTTGGGGGCGTCATCTACCAGGCCCCAGCCGAGCGCGTTGCCCAGTTGCTGCGTGTCGTAGGCTGGCATCAAGGGTCCATCAACGTGGCTGTTGAGCACAATCGTGCCGGAATGTCCGGTTGTCAGGTTGGTCACCGTAATGTGCATACCATCGGCGGCAGGGGTGACATATTGGTGATCGGTAATGGTGTCGCCCGCATGCATGATCAGCGGTCCACCGCTGACGCTGTCGGTCAGCATCGCGTTGAAGGCCGCTGACTCCGAGTTGCCGGTCTTCGAGACCTCCCACACTGGAGAGCAGACGGTGTAGACTCCGGGAGCGAAGGAAACGTTAAAGCCGCCGCCCGATGCGCAGTTGTTGACGAAGCTATTGGGATAGAACTGCAGCTCAAGGAAAGCTTGTCCATAACGGCTATTTGGATCGGTGACTGTGCCGCCAATCCAGAAGGTCGGTCCGACCGCATCGACGGGTGTGGTGTTGTCGGTTGGCAGCACAATCGTCCATGTCAGATCTTGAGCCGAACCTGGGTGGTTTGAAAGCGGGTCAATCTCGGGCTCATCATGGCCAGTGCAACTGCCGGTGTACCAAATATCCTCCTGCGGATGGTGGCCAATGCAGAGGGATTGGCCCTGCGAATGTGGAGACGCGGCATGGACATTACTGGTCGCTCGTTGAACGGCCACGGTGGTGATCAGAACAATCGTTGCGATGACGCAGATCGGAAGCAGTCGTCGGGGGATAGATTGCATGGGCTGGTCTTCCTTCCCGTGTGGCTTAGGCAAACGAGACAACGATCTGGAAGCGAGCGAGGGCAAGAAGGTATAACGGGTCGACACACGTGTCGATGCTACGTTCGGAGTGCCACTGAACCATGTACCCTGTACCCTGTTGAGACTCCGGTGTCTGCTCACCTCCTCTCAGTGCTTTGGGCCGTCGGGGTGGCAAAGTATCAGCCAGTGCTTCGCGGCGCGATCTTGGACGACAGTACCAGGCAGACTGCCGGACATGGCATAGACCACACCGCAACCCACGACACTTCACCATAACCTGCTATAACGCAAACACGGCGAGTGCGTTAGGTCGCTTATGCATCCCTATGAGAAAATGGCTAGTGCGATGGCGTAGGTCAGGTAAGCGGAAAAGCGGAGAAAGGCAAACGTCGCTGTCAACGAATAGAAGTGGGCGTCAAGCGGGCAAGACAATTTCGCCCATTTGGTCTAGCTCCCTAACGTTTTGCCTCCCCCTGCGTTATCCACGTTTACAACTAGTATCCTTCGGCCATCGTGCGTGTTGTCTTCCTAGCAGAAAGGAGCAGCGCCCTCACGCACATCGGAGTGCGGTGAGTGGTGCTACAGACTACGTGAAACGATCTCGCAAACTCGCGCTCATTGTTGGACTTGTGGCGACTCTTGCCATCGTGGCAGGGGCAAGCGCTCGTTTTGCCTTTGCGGCCTCCAACAGTCAATCCTCCTTCACGATCGGCGGCAATACTCCTGGCTGGGTCAGCAAAGCCCAAAATCTCGGCGCTGCCGACGCGACGCAGACCATTGACCTGACCGTCTGGCTCAAGCTCCACAATGAGGGCCAGATGCAGAAGCAGTTGCACGACCTGTATACGCCAGGCAGCAGTAGCTATCATCAGTGGTTGAGCCAGAACACGTTCAACGTCAATTACTCACCAACCGCGCAGGAAGTAAAGTCCGTCTCGAACTTCCTCAATGCGCATGGCTTTACGATCGTTGATACGGCTGAGAACAACTTCTATATCCATGTGACTGGCACGATTGCCCAGGCCGAGAAGGCGTTCCACGTTCAGATTAACAGCTACAAATTCAACGGCAAGACATACCGCTCGAACGCGACCGATCCCTCCGTCTCAGACACGTCAGGTGGCAATATCGCCAACGTCACAGGCTTGGACGACGCGAGCGACTTCCAGCCCGCCAACCTGCGGCCCGCTGGCAACGCTGGCGACGGCGTGAGCCCAAATAACGCCGTCATCT
>JAICKD010000356.1 GCA_025928125.1 Ktedonobacterales bacterium | reverse complement strand
CGATCACCCGAACCGGAAATCGCCCTTACCGAACATGATATCGAGGCGAACGGGCTGCGCATCCACTATGTAGAGGCAGGCGCGGGCGAGCCGCTCTTGCTGCTGCATGGCGGCATGGCAGCGACTACCGCCGTCTGGGCCGGACATGAGTGGGGCTGGATAGACCACCTGCCTGTCTTCGCCCGTCACTTCCGCGTCATCGCGCCGCATACCCGCGCCCACGGCGCCACCCGCAACGACGGCACGCCGATGAGCTATCCGCTGCTGGCGGACGACTGGGCCGCGCTGATCGCCGCGCTGGGGCTGGAGAAGCCGCTGGTCTGTGGCTTCAGCGATGGGGCGATCTCCGGCACGGTGATGGCAATTCGGCATCCGGGTGTGGCGCGGGCGCTGGTCAATATCGCGGGCTACGATGTCTTCAATCCCCAGGCGCACAGCTTCATGCGGCTGCGACGGCGCATGGGCGGCAGCCCCGAGGCCACCGAGGCCGACCCCGACTATTTCGCCAGCAAGAGCGCCGATCAGGAGTGGTTCCAGCGGATGGTGCGCGACGTAGATGAGGCGCAGGGCGAGGGCGCGTGGCGGTCGCTGTTGCGCGATATCTTCCCGATGTGGACGCAGCCGATGGACGACTACACCATCGCCGACTGGGCTACCATCGACATCCCGACGCTGGTGCTGGTGGGCGACCGCGACTACTACTGCACGCCAGAGGAGGGCGTCGCCGCCTACCGGACGCTGCTCCACGGCGAGCTGAGCATCCTGCCGCGCCTCGATCACGCGATCACGCCGCTGGTGCGCGACATCGCGCTCGACTTCCTGCTGCGCTATCGGTAGGGGAACAGTGAAGCAGTCCCTAGTCTTTGGATCGCAGGAAGTTCACGAGGATGACCAGCCCGATGAGACCCAGAAATACGCCCCAGATGAAGAGCGGCGACGGGCCGACATCCGATGTCCACCAGTTGCACTCACCTCGTAGCGGACAGCTTCCGAGAACCAGAAGGGCAGAAATGTCCAGATGAACGAGCATAGAAGACCTCACATCTCTTCACCGCCAGTATGTTGAACGCTCGCTGATAGCCCAGACATAGCAACCTGCTGAGTATAGTATATGGAACTTCAAGAAGCGCTCGGTTATTGACGCCGGGTGTATGCTTTTCACGATGAACCAGCGGGCAGCGTCACATCTCATACATCGCACGCGAATCAGCATTACTCCTGATTGCGCGGGCGCCGCATCCGCTTGATAATCCATCATGAAGACCCGCTTCGTCTTGCTTCCCATCGACTGGATGGTCGCGGTGTATGGCGTCAAGGTGGACACGGTGAGTCGAGTGACAGTCACATCCCCCGCCTTGTGAGAGGAAACGATAGGAAAACAGGACGTGGCCACGGATGAAGCTAATCCAGTATCAGGCGTTGATCGCAAGTCCCCAGAATGTCGCGAACGTGCGCGCGCGCGTACACCATGTGGAGCGCGTCGGCGGGCGTATCGCGATTGCGCCGCCAACCCGGGTGGGTATGGTGCTTGTCGTCCTCGAGCTGCCGCCGGACTATACCCCGGAGCAGTTCTTTCCCGATATCCCGTTCTATCTGGTCTGACAGAAAAGGGCTTTAGCCCGCCGCAATCCGCTGGGTTTACCCCAAGCGGATAGGCGTATGCAGGCTTTAGCCAGAAGTCCTATCGTATCTGGTTTCGTGCCAGACAGCCGGAATAGAGAATATGGAACAGCAGACGGTGTGCAAAACTTTCAAGTACAAACTCAAACCCACCCCGGAACAGGAGCGGGAACTTGAGCGCGTCGTGATGGTGTGCCGCTGGCTCTACAATACCGCGCTGGAACAACGCATCACCCTCTACCGCCAACGCGGTATCTCTCTCACGCGCTACAGTCAGGAAGCGGAACTCAAAGACTTGCGCGCCGAGATGGCCGACTACGCGGCTATCCACAGCCATGTGTTGCAAGACGTGCTGGCGCGGCTCGACAAGACCTATCAGGCGTTCTTTCGGCGGGTGCGAATGGGGCAAACGCCCGGTTTTCCGCGTTTCCAGGGACGTGAGCGCTACCACAGCTTCACCTACAAGGAGATTGGCAACGGCGCGCGGCTCGACAATGGCTTCCTGGTGTTGTCGAAAATCGGGCGTATTGCTGTACGGTGGTCACGGCCACTGGCTGGCACGCCCAAGACCGTCACCCTCAGCCGAGAAGTGGACGGCTGGTACGCCTCGTTCTCGTGCGTCGATGTCCCGAAGCAACTATTGGAGCCAACAGGACAAGAAATAGGTATAGACGTTGGCTTAGAGTCGTTTGCTACCCTGGCCGATGGCACGATGATCCACAACCCACGGTATTATCGCCAGGCTGAGCGACAGCTGAAAACCGCACAGCGGCGGGTGTCGCGGCGCAAGAAAGGCAGCAAACGCCGTCGTAAGGCCGTGAGACTACTGGCCAAAGCGCATCTCAAGGTGAAACGCCAGCGAGCGGACTTCCAACATAAAGTAGCGCTGAAGTTGGTTCAGCAATACGACACGATTTATCACGAAGACTTGCAGGTCGCCAACATGCTCAAGAATCACCATCTCGCCAAGTCTATAGCGGACGCCGGATGGAGCGCCTTCATGAGCATCCTTTCCCACAAGGCAGCATGCGCCGGTCGGAAGGTGATTGCGGTGAACCCTGCCTACACCAGCCAGATATGCTCTGGCTGTGGCGTCGTGGTCTCGAAAGGTTTGTCGGTCCGCTGGCACTCCTGCCTGGAGTGCGGGACCAGCCTCCATCGGGACCACAACGCCGCCAAGAACATAGAAAGGGCCGGGCGGGCCCGTCGGGGAGAGGTGGCGTAGGCCGCCCCAGAGAACCGAGCATCCGTCGGGCTTCTGCCCGTGCGGAGTGTCAAGAGGAGTATAAGGAGAGACCGGCATGCGATGGTTTGGGTGGTTTCGCAGGGGACAATCCGTGGAGACAGGGCTGATCGAGGCGATGGCCCTCCAGGAAGGAACACCGGTCGCTCTGATGGGAGGTCGCATGCGGACCATGGGGCTGCCGTACGCCCTGCCGCGCGACATGGAGGAAATCAACCGTCTCGACTTTCAGCACTACATGCTGCGGTACGCGCTCAGGGGACTCTATGCCGCGCCCATGCAACACCCGGGCAGCATCCTCGACGTTGGCACGGGAACGGGACGCTGGGCGATGGAGATGGCGCAGATGTTCCCGCACGCCAATGTGGTCGGCGTGGATGTCAACCCGCCACCAGCGGATGAGCAGGCGGGACATGGCGTCGATGTGCGCCCGGCGAACTATACGTTCGTACCGGGTAATGTCCTTGAGGGACTCCCATTCGACGAGGGACAGTTCGATTTCACACACCTGCGGCTGCTCTTTACGGCGATTCCTGGCGACCGCTGGCCGCGGGCGGTGAGCGAGTTGGCGCGGGTGACGCGGCCGGGTGGCTGGGCGGAGTCGGTTGAGACGACTGGCCTGCACGACGGCGGGCCGAATGTCAGCCTGATGATGACCTGGATTGCGCAGATGTCGTCGCGCCGCCAGGTGGATTTGATGAATGGCAGCCGGGTTGCCGATTTCATGCGGGCGGCGGGGCTGCGGAATGTCGCGGCGTCGGTCGTGAGCGTACGCACGGGCGCGTGGGGCGAGCGGCTGGGGATGATGGTCGCCACCGATTTTGTCGGCGTCTGCAAGGGCTACGCTGGCCTGCTCGTCGGCGCGGGCCTCACCACCCAGGAGCAGTTCGACCGGACGCTGGAGGGCATGCGCAAAGAGTTCGAGTCGCGTCGCGGCCGCTGCTACACGCCGTTTTATGTCGTGATTGGCCAGAAATAGCGCGCTCATTCCAGACCGGGCAGGGATATCCCGAACAGCGAGACCTGCCCGTTTTCGGAGCCATGCCAGATCGTCAGGTACATGCTGGTCGCGCCAGCGCTTTGCGACGGAGTCAGCATGCCCGGCCAGCAGTGGTCGCTGCACTGCGGCCAGGGCGCGTCCAATGCTGGCGCGAGCAGCGTCCAGCGGCGGGCCTGTGGGTCCCATTCCCAAAGCCATTGCCGCGCAAATTGCGGGTCGTCTGTCTGTAGCGAGCCATCTGATGGAATATGGTCGTCTGGGCCGAGGCCGAAGACGAGCAGCTTGCCCGATGGGGTGGTAGTCAGCACAGTCGTGATGCCCATATGCTCAGGACTTGCGCCCGCGATGGGCAGCGGCGGCAGCGGCGCATAGTGGTGCAGGTCGCTCGCCTGCGCAATCTGGATGCGGAGCAACCGAGATGGCACGGACACCCCGTTGATCAGATAGAGCGGATGCGCCGCTGAAGGAGGCAGCATGCGTACGCTCGCCAGTGGCAGAACAGTCTGGACGACGAAGCCGTCAACGGTGGCCAGCGGCTCCCAGTTATCCCCGGCGTCGCGCGAGACCCAGAGCCAGGTTGTCCCATGGTCGAGCGTGCCGCGCGCCGCTGGCTCGAACTGGATTGCGGTGAGTAGCAGCGTCTCGCCATCGTCGAGCAGGAGCGGATAGCCGCCCTCGTCCCCCTGCGGTTCGTTCCCATCCAGGCGCTTCCAGGTCTGGCCGCCGTCATCGCTGCGCTCCAGCGCGCTGCCTCCCGTCTGGGTGTTGCATCCAGGCGG
>JAICKD010000443.1 GCA_025928125.1 Ktedonobacterales bacterium | reverse complement strand
GTATCACTGGCCCCCATACCTGTCAAGCAACAGGCAGGATGGCACACCCCGCGCCATCGCTGAGAGTTCCCTTAATTTCCTTGCTTGCGTGAGCTATCGGTCGGTATAGTGTGGCGTGGTGCCGTGGAATGGTCGTCGTGTCGGGGAGGGATAGCGCATGAGGCTGCTGAGGCGAGTCGGGGAAATAGTTCTCGTGTTGCTGGCGCTAACACTTGGCGTGTCGGGCTGCCGTCTGACGCAACACGCTCCCGCCTCGCTCCCATTGGCGGCGATGACGGCAACGGTGGCGGCGACCTATGGCGATCATACCGGCTCGATGGATATCGGCGGCCTCACCCGCACCTGGCTGCTGCACGTGCCAACCAAGTACAACAGCCTGACCCCCGCGCCGCTGCTGCTGACGCTGCATGGACGGCTGGGCGACGGTAAAGGCATGGCGTCGCTGACCCATCTTAGCCAGGTCTCTGACCAATATGGCTTCATCATGGTGTATCCCGATGGCTATCAGCGCGGCTGGGCCGATGGGCGCGGCGCGACGGCGGCGGATCAGGCGGGTGTTGACGATGTGGCTTTCCTCTCGGCGCTGATCGTGACCCTCTCCGGCATATATGCAATCGACACCCGGCGCGTCTACGTGGCGGGCATCTCCAATGGCGGATTCATGGCCCAGCGCCTCGGCTGCGACCTCTCGGCCAAGATTGCCGCTATTGCCGTGGACGCCGCGACCTTCCCCGTCAATCTCGCGGACCGCTGCGCGCCGTCGCATCCGATGCCGGTGCTGCTCTTCAACGGTACCAACGATCCACTCGTGCCGTATCAGGGTGGGATAGTCGCGGGGGATCGCGGCGAGGTCTATTCGGCGCCACAGACCGCCGCGCGGTGGGCGGCGCTCGCCGGGTGCGCGGCGAATCCAGCAAGCGCGACGGTTCCGACGCTGGTCAACGATGGCACGACGGTCAGCGACATCACGACGGTCAGCGATATCACGTATAGCGGCTGTAGAGACAACGCGCTGGTGCGCTTCTATACCATTGATGGTGGTGGCCATACATGGCCCGGCGGCACGCAATACCTGCCCGCCTCCATCGTCGGCAAGACGACGCGCAACCTCGACGCCAGCCAGAAGCTCTGGGCGTTCGTCTCACCGTTTACGCTGGCGAGCTAGGGCGGACATCACCCGACCGACCTCACCCCCAGCCCCTCTCCTCGCAGGAGAGGGGAGACAGAAATAGGCTAACCAACGCCGTACTCTGAGGGCGTTTGGAGAAATCCTCGCCTACGACTATCCTTGCTCTTATGCGGTGCTGGTCGCCTGCGGCCCCTCCCCTTCTAGGGGAGGGGGTAGGGGGAGAGGTCCGCCTGGATGGCCTGTATCATCCCTCTATGGCGTCCAGGAGACCTGGTAACGCAGGAGCGCGCCGACGCCGCCCGCGTCGATTAGCGTTTCATGTCCCTGGACCGTCTCCACATCGGCTCCCGTCTGGGATGCTAGATGCACCAGTTCGTTCCGCTCCTGCGCATCCAGGGGTGTCTCCGCCGCCAGCACCAGCGTGTCCGCCTGGCCATGCGTCAGCGCGTCCCGTGTCTCCTGCGGACCGACGACGCCGAGACCTTGCCGCTGCACCTCCTCGATGAGGCGGTCGGCGACGCCGTGTGATTCGTCCTCCTCGATCTGTGCCAGCAGCGGGGTGATCTCGCTATGCACTTCATCGCGCGGGGCGCGGATATCCAGGCTCAAGACTTGCTCGGAGATGAGCGGCTCCAGTTGGGGTGAGAGCGCCTGGTGCAGCAGCGGGATGGCGACCGCATCGCCTGCCAGGATGACGCGCGTGGCCCCCTCATGCGCCACCAGCTCCTCGATGGCCGTGGCCATATCGCGCGCGAAGTCTATACGGCGGTTCTGCACCCGCCGCTGATAGTTCTTGTGATTGAGTCCACCAGTGTTGCGCTGGCGGGAATAAAATTTGTCGTCCGTTGGGCCGGATACCTCGTGGAGAAAGCCGCGGCGGGTGACGAACAGGCGCGCGGTGTTCGTGTCCACGAGGGCGACCACGCTGGTCTCGTGCTCGTCAATCAGGCGCGCAAGCTGGAAGAGATCGGGCAGCGGCTCCAGCGCGACGAAGTCATCGAATGGGACGCCGCTCTCCAGCGTCTCGAAGAGTTGATGGCGGTTGCAGGCAAAGATAGCCAGCCCTTCGAGATATGGCTCGGCGTGTTCGTCGAAGAAGCGCTGGACGCGCGCCGCATCGGCCCGGAAGTCGTCCAGGGCTGGTCCGCGCGGCAGCAGCGTCTTTTCGATGGTGCGCAACCGGTCTTTCAGGATCACCTGAGCATGGCGTATAGCGGGACTTTCCCCTACCGCATGCGGACGCATATCCAGATAAACGCTCAACACCAGCGCATCGCCGGGATCGAAACTGGCCATTTTCTCAAGTAGTTCTCGTGCCGTCTGCATACCCGCGAACCCTCCTCACCGACACCTTCGAGGCGCTCTGGCGCGCGGTCATTTCGCCGCGGCGTCTGCTCTCAACCAGCACATTCGATGCCAGCGAAGCCGCAGCCCGTCAGGTTTTGCGCCTCATTCGTAGGTCTCGCTGACGGGGCCGTAGACACTCGCGCTCACCTGCACGTATCCCGCTGCCGCCGCCAGCCGGAGTGAAGCAGTGTTATGGGCGAAGGCGCTATAGATCGGTGTCAGCGCCTCCTGCTGAATTGCGTGTGTCCATGCGCGCGTGGCCGCTGCGGCATAGCCCTGGTGGCGCGCCTCGGGGAGGGTGTTGATGCCCAGCTCGCATGCCGCTGCCGTCCGGCGCGAACTGTGAGCCACGGTGACCAGCCTGCCGTTGGCAATCACGCCGATGCATGGTGCGCACGCTAGGTTCAGGTAGTAGGCGGCGCTGCCAGCCTCAAAGGCTTCAAGCAGCGCTGTATCGTCGGCGGTGAGGAGGCGGGCGCTTGGCTGGGCTGCTAAAGTCGGCGTATCGCGGAACCGCAGGACAATCTCGCGGCGCATGCCAACGGCGGGATCGAACGCAGAGCCAGCAATGCGCGCCCGCTGAAGGAAATCGGCCCGCTCGTCAGACGCGACACCGGGACGCCATATCGTGATTTGCTCTCCCTGCGCGAGGGTCGTCTGATAGAGCGACCACGGCGGTAGTGGCGTCGTGTCTGTAAGTTCAACGCCTGCGCCGTCGAGCGTCGGGATGCTGATGCCCCAGACGGCCTCGATATGGAGGCGGAGCAGTTCGCGGTCAGTCATAGTGGCGTGTTCTCCCTGGCTCATAGCATGCGTTCTGGTGCAACAGTACCCGCGAATAGTATGTTTCTACAGATGTGATAGTATCCTGCCTTTAACCTGACCGAAAGGGTCTCCATAGATGTTGTTCATCAAGAGCGGCTCGACCGCTCGTTCGCGCGGCGCTGGCGGTTCTGGCAATCCGCTGCGCTTTATCGCTGACCTCTCAGGCTCCATGCCGCCGTCGAGCATGGTGGTCGTGGGGATGATTACCGTCCAGTTGGGCGCTGCGATGGCAATAGGCCTGTTCAACTCGCTCGGGCCGGCGGGCGTCGTCTTTTTGCGGGTGGGATTTGCCGCGCTGGTGTTGCTGGCGCTCTGGCGTCCGTGGCGGCGCACCAGTGTCCTCGTGGGCGCGCGGCGGGCGGATTACGTGGCGGTCGTGCTCTTCGGCCTCATTCTCGCCCTGATGAACTTCACCTTTTATTCCGCGCTCGCCCGCATCCCGCTTGGCGTCGCCGTGACCGTCGAGTTTATCGGGCCGTTGAGCGTCGCGGTCGTCGGATCGCGTCGGGCGCTCGATGTGCTCTGGGCGGCGCTGGCGCTTGGCGGCATCCTCCTGTTCGCGCCACTGGGCGTGCTCGGGGCGGTT
>JAICKD010000577.1 GCA_025928125.1 Ktedonobacterales bacterium | reverse complement strand
TGGGCGTCGTCGTCATAGGGCGGCGCGGGCGGCGGATTCTCCGGCAGCCCCTTGTCATCATCGGCTGGCTCAAGCGTGACGATGCGGTCAACGCGATACATCCGTTCAGCGCCCGTTTCGTAGACATATGCGTTGCAGTACCAGAAGCCCTGTCGCGCGAAGACCTCGCGGGGATAGATCGTGCAGAAGGTACGCCTGCGGACGGATTGATAGGTGATACGCAGCCAGCGCTGCCGTCCCGTCTGCCCGGTCGCCTCGATCAGCGCATCGAGCAACGGCGCATGCTGGCGGCGTCTGGGGACGGCGATACTCGTTGTCCGCAGCCAGCGCTCGACCTGCGCCAGCTCTTCATCGGGCAGCAGCGTGTGGAGCTTGCCGCGAAGCGTCGTCCGCTCCTGTGCGAAGGGAACGTCGGCGTGGCTATCAATCGCATCGAGCGCCAGCAGCAGCAGAAACATCTCGCGCGGCGTGAGCGGCAGTGGCGCGAGGCGATAGTCCGCGGGCAGGGAGTAGCCACCCTTCGCGCCGTCCTGTGCGAAAATAGGCACACCAATCTCGCGCAAGGCCCACATGTCGCGTACGACCGTCCGCTTCGAGACCTCAAAGCGCCGCGCGATCTCATCGGCGGTGCGCGGGCGGCGCTGAAGCAGCAGCAGGATGCCGGTCAGGCGATCAATACGATTCATAGGCGGTTCGTTCTCAACTCCTGGCGATCTTGGCGTCTCGCCAGCACAGTCATTCACATCGAGTATAACGTCCGAGGAGGCGGGTCATGACAATTCGCGTAGAACGCGATGGCGCGGTGCTGACGGTGTTGCTGGACCGGCCCGAGGCGCGCAACGCGGTTGACCGCGCGACAGCGGAGGCGCTAGCCCAGGCATTCCGCGACTTCGACGCCGATGACAGCCTGCGTGTGGGGGTGCTGGCGGGGGCAGGCGATACCTTCTGCGCGGGCGCGGACCTCAAAGCCTTCGCGGGTGGTACGCCAAATCGGCTTGAGCCAGACGGCGATGGCCCGATGGGGCCAACACGCATGCTGCTGAGCAAGCCAGTGATCGCGGCCATCAACGGATACGCGGTGGCGGGTGGGCTGGAGCTCGCGCTCTGGTGCGATCTGCGCGTGATGGACGACGACGCGATTGTCGGTGTCTTCTGCCGCCGCTGGGGCATCCCGCTGATCGACGGCGGTACCGTGCGGCTGCCGCGTCTGATTGGGCTGAGCCGCGCGCTGGATCTGATACTCACGGGCCGCGCGGTCGGTGCGCAGGAGGCGTTGGCGATGGGCCTGGCGAACCGTGTTGTCCCAAAGGGAACGGCGCGCCAGGCGGCGGAGGCGCTGGCCCACGAGCTTGCCCAGTTGCCGCAGGTGTGCCTGCGCAGCGACCGGCTCTCGGCCTACGAGCAGGCTGATTTGTCGTTCGAGGCGGCGCTGGCGAACGAGTTCCAGCATGGCATGCGCGCGGCGCAAGCAGGCGCGGCGGAGGGTGCGCAGCGCTTCGCGGGCGGCGCGGGCCGCCACGGCTCCCCAGATGGTGGTTCGCAATGATATGCGCTCGCTATGCGTGGCTCAGTTGTTCAGCAGTCCCTGGTGGGTGGCCATCCAGACGTTGGTGAAGCTGAGTTGCCCGACATCGAAATAGAGCGACAGCGTGCCGTTCTGGTAGAGCAGATTGCCGAGATAGATGCCCAGCCAGTCTGAGACATTGAGCGTCGAGAGGACCGGGTTGACCGTGGACTTATGCCACGCGACGCCGTCGCCGCTGGTGGCGTAGCCAAAGGCGGAGTAGTTCTTGGGCGCGGTACCAGGTGGCGCGGCGCTGAGATAGACCATCGCCCAGCCATTCTCCGTCTTGACCACATTGGGATCGAGCATTCTCTGCCCGTCCCAGGCGCCACTTGCGCCCGGCAGCAACACCGGATCGCTCTCTGCGTAAAGCGGGTCAGTCGTCGCCGGGTTGTTGTATTTGCGCCAGTGGATGCCATCGGTGGAGGTCGCCAGGCCAAACGCGCCGTGGGTGTCGTTGAGCGAGGCGACGCCAGTGTAGTACATCACGTAGCCGGTGTCGGTGCGGACGACGCTGGGGCTGGCGACGCTCATCGCGTCCCACGATCCCGCCTTGCCTGGCTGTAGGACGGGCGCGGCGTCGGGCGTCCACGGGCCAGTGGGCTGCGGAGCGGTGGCCCGGCCGATGGTGGCGGGTCCGCCGAAGACGGCGCCGGTGTTATCGAGCGTGTAGAAATACATCACCCACATGCCATCGGGCTGCACCAGGACGCTGGAGACGAAGATGGTCAGCGGCGCATACTTCACCTGGCTGGAAAGCAGCACGGGAGTTTTGCTGACCTTCGTCCAGGCGCGGCCATCGGGTGAGGTCGCATAGCCAACTGAGACAGGCGCGGGATAGCTGATGATGCCGTTGTAGAACATGTGATAGACGCCGTTGTGGAAGACCATTGCGCCGGGATCGATGTATTGCGAGTCCCACGCGGCGGCTGAGCCATGGGGCAGGATGGGGCCCTTGGTGTCGAGGGAAAAGGCCTGCGGATGGCTGGGGATGGTCAAGGTCGCGGTGGGAGCGGGCGTTGGCGAGCGTGTGGAGGCGGTGGAGGTTCCGCAGGCGGCGAGCAGCATGAGCATCGCGAGCAGGGGCAGGGTTCCGCGTGTCTTCAGCGTCTTCATGGGTAGGCACCTCCCGTATGATGCGATCAGGATGGCCAGGAAAGATAACGGCCACGCGGCTGTGGCGCTCGTATGACGCGCGAGACAATGCGTTCTTTAGGCGAGCAAGCGTTGAATGCGCGGAAAACAAGCAGGGAATGCGCAGAATCTGCGCAGACAGCAGGCACGCGGAATGCCGATGGCGTCTGACTCGGAGCGGGTGGGAATTGTGCCACCGCCCCTCCCCCTGAAGGGAGAGGGGGGACCAGAGCCGTCGCCATCGCCCTCCGCCGCTTTGGTCACCTTAGCCCTCTCCCTGCAAGGGGGAGGGTGGCCGAAGGCCGGGAGGGGGTCCGCCACCCCAGGCAAAGCATGTGTGACCGAC
>JAICKD010000653.1 GCA_025928125.1 Ktedonobacterales bacterium | reverse complement strand
TTTCCTCGGAAGGATCAGCCAGATCTCCGACTTCTTATCCCAGTTGTCGGCAAGCCACGCCCGCCATTCTTGCGCGTCAGCGGTATAGAACGTTTCGGTAATCTCTGGCATAGCACTGTTCTCTTCGATGCGGCGCTGACCTGAACACTCCCCGCTACTGGCGCGGGTGTGACGGCGGCGCGGGGATGTTCGCCGAGCTATCCTGGGCGGCGGGCAGCGCCAGCGGCGTATCGCCACCGGATGGGGTCTCGCTGGCGCCGTTATCGGACTGCGCGGGCGGCAGGCCACGCTCGACGCGCAGTTTGGTGATGCGCCGCCCCTTGGTCCCCAGCACGGTGAACGCCATATCCTGGTAACGTGTCGTGTCGTTGACGCTCGGTATCTTGTCCAGTTGCGAGATGACGAAGCCGCCGACGGTCTCATAGCCATCCTCCGGCAGCTCGCGCTCGACCAGCTCCTCGAACTCGTCCAGACTCACCTTGGCATCGAGGATGAAGTCATTCTCGCCCAGCTTCTCGAAGAGCTGCTCCTCGACGTCGTACTCGTCCTGGATATCGCCAATGATCTCTTCCACCAGGTCTTCAATCGTGACGAGGCCCGCGACCGAACCGTACTCATCCACCACGATGGCGATGTGGACGCGCTGGCTCTGCATCTCGCGCAGCAGGTCGTCCAGCCGCTTGGATTCGGGGACGAAGAACGGCGGGCGGACTACCTCACGTATCGTCGCCTGCTGGTCCTGCGCGTAGATGCGCAGCAGGTCCTTGGCGTAGAGCACGCCGATGATGTTGTCTATCGAATCTTCATAGACAGGGATGCGCGACTGGCCGCCCTGAAGGATGAGCTGGGTGGCCGCGCGAATATCATCATCCGCCTCGACCGTCACCATATCGATGCGCGGCACCATGATCTCGCGCACGGCGGTATCCGAGAGTTCGAAGACATTGTCGATCATCTCGCGCTCTTCCTCTTCAAGCACACCCTCTTCCTCGCCCACCTCCACCAGCAGCCGCAGCTCATCTTCGGTGACGAACTGGGTGCTGTAGTGGCTGCCGCGCCCGCCGAAGAGCCGCACCATACCTGAGGTCACCCAGGTCAGGGCAATCACCAGAGGCCGCAGGACGAACATGATCGCCTCGACGGGCCGGACCAGCCAGCGCGCCCAGCGTTCCGGCGCCAGCACAGCGATGCTCTTGGGAGTGATCTCGCAGAAAATCAGCACGATCAGCGAGAGCAGCGCGGTGGAGATGATCTCGGCGCCATTGAAATCGAGGTCTACCGCGATGATGGTGGCGAGCGTCGAGCCGGTGATGACCGCGACATTGCTGACGACCAGAATCGTCGTCAAAAAGCTCTGTGGCTTCTGGAGCAATTTGGTGATGCGCCGGGCTTTGGCGTCACCTTCCTCCGCCAGATTGCGGATGCGCAGCCGATTGACCGAGGTGAGCGCGGTTTCAGCGCCAGCGGAGATCGCCGCGACAATCAATGTGAGAAACAGAAAAAATAGCAAAACCCAGTCATGCGTCTGGAATCCTCTCGACCCAGCCGCCGCAAGTGTGAACAGACCCGCTAAGCCTGTACTGTCACTCTCCACGTTCGTGTATCACTCCTTCACATCGCGTTCCGTGGCGGACGATGCCCCGCCCCGTGGCGATGTGGCGTCGGTATCCGTCGAATCCGCCGCGATTGTTGTATTGGCCTCGGCAGAATCCGTGCCGGATGGCGCAGCGGTCGGCTGCGCGTCATTCTTGGCGCGTCGTATGCGAGCAGGCATACCGACGGCTAGGCCGCCGGGTGGCACATCCCGTGTCACGACGGAGCCCGCGCCAGTTCTGGCTCCGTCCCCCAACGTTACCGGCGCGATGAGCATCGTGTCGCTGCCGATAAACACATCATCCCCTACGTCAGTATGATACTTCTTGCCGTCAGGCTCAAAATTGCACGTGATGACGCCCGCCGCCACATTGGTGCGCGCGCCAATCGCGGCGTCGCCGACGTAGCTGAAGTGGTGCATCTGCACATCATCACCCAGCGTCGCGTTTTTTACCTCAGCAAAATTGCCGATATGCGCCCCTGGGCCAATCTCCGCGCCGGGCCGCAGCCGACTCATCGGGCCGACACGCGCGCCGCTGTGCATGCGGGCGCCTTCGAGCCACGAGCCGTGGACTCGGCAATCGTCGGCGATGACGCTATCCTGAATGACGCTGTAGGGACCAATCTCACAACGCTCGCCGATCACCGTTCCGCCGCGGAGGGTCGTGCCGTGGCGCAGAATCGTATCCTGCCCGATACGGACGCCCGCCTCGACGTAGGTGGTCGCGGGGTCTTCGATGGTGACGCCGCTCAGCATCAGCTCGCGCAGCACGCGCAGGCGCAGGACCGCCTCGGCCTCGGCGAGCTGGATGCGGTCGTTGACCCCAGCGGCCTCCTCGATGCTCGCCCGCTGAGTGGCGACGGTTTTCCCCTCGTCCAGCGCCAGCGCGACCAAGTCGGTCAGATAGTACTCGCCGTTGTCGTGCGTGGTCAGCCGTGTCAGATGCTCCGCCAGCCAGGCCGTCTGGAAGCAGTAGATGCCGGAGTTGATCTCGCGAATCGCCAGTTCTTCAGTGTTGGCGTGCTTTGCCTCAACGATGCCGCGCACCGCTCCATGTTCGTCGCGCAGCACCCGGCCATACTCACCCG
>JAICKD010000143.1 GCA_025928125.1 Ktedonobacterales bacterium | reverse complement strand
CCTCTTCATGGTCAGCCGCTTCCGCGAGGAGCTGGCGCAGGGACGCGAGATTAACGACGCGGTGGGCCGGACGATGGCGACCGCCGGGCGCTCGGTCTTCTTCTCCGGCCTCGCCGTCTCGATTGGCCTGCTGGGGCTGGTGATTCTGCCGCTGAACGTGCTGCACTCCGTCGGCATTGGCGGCATGCTCACCGTCGCCCTGGCGATTCTGGCGGCGGTGACGCTCTTGCCCGCGCTGCTGAGCCTGCTGGGGACGCGGGTGAACGCGCTGCCAGTGCGGCTGCCGTGGCCGCGCTCGCGCGCCGCGCGGGGTGAGCTGGCGGAGGAGCACCGCTTCTGGCATCGGCTGGCGACGGGCGTGATGCGCCATCCGGTGGCGGTGCTGCTGCCGGTGCTGGCGTTCATGCTGCTGCTGGGCGTTCCGTATCTGAGCGTGCGACTCGCCGCGCCGGACGCCTCGATCCTGCCGTCTAGCGTCAAGTCGCGCGCCGCCTACGACCTGCTGGCGGAGCGCTTCGACGCGCGCCAGACGACGCCGATCATTCTGGCCGTGCGCACCAACGGCAGCCCGACCAGCGCGGCCAATCTGACGGCGCTCGATAGCTATGTGCGTCGGCTTGAAGCGGACCCGCGCGTGGCCCAGGTGACGAGCATCGTCTCGCTCGACCCACGGCTGACGCTGGCGCAGTACCAGCTGATGTATGCCAATCCCAAAGCGATTGCCGACCCCTATATCAGCCAGTCGGTGCAGTATCTAGCAGGCTCGGATATCACGCTGGTCCAGGTTATCAGCCGCTACGGCATGATCGATACCCGGTCGGAGGACCTGGTGCAGGCGATCCGCAACACGCCACCGCCCGCTGGCCTGCACGTGCTGGTGGATGGCGGCACGGCGGGTGTCATCGACTACGTCAACACACTCTACAACGAGTTCCCGCGCGCGCTGCTGGTCGTCGCGTTGATAACCTATCTCGCGCTGATGCTGCTCTTTCGCTCGCTAGTGCTGCCGCTCAAGGCCATCCTGATGAACGCGCTCTCCATCGTCGCGGCCTATGGCGCGCTGGTCTTTATCTTCCAGCAGGGCCACTTCAGCAACATCCTCAACTTCACGCCGCTCGGCTTTGTCGAGGCGTCGGCTCCAATCATGATGTTCTGCGCGCTCTTTGGCCTCTCGATGGACTACGAGGTCTTCCTGCTCTCCCGCGTACGCGAGGCGTACGAGCAGACCGGCGATAACACCCGCAGCGTCGCGATGGGGCTGGAACGCAGCGGCGGCATCATCACCAGCGCGGCGGCCATCGTCTTCCTGGTCAGCATCGCCTTCGCCACGGCGGATATGGTGATCGTTAAGGCGCTCGGGGTCGGGATGGCGCTGGCGGTGCTGCTGGACGCGACGCTGGTGCGGGGGCTGTTGGTACCCGCGACGATGCGCCTGCTGGGCAACGTCAACTGGTGGTGGCCGTGGCCGTTCAATCGGCTCCTTCCGGGCGTAGTCTTCCACGGCAAGGGCGAGGCGCCCAAGGATGAGCGCCAGCCCGTCGCGACGGGAGGGGAATGAGATGCGATTTCCATCAATTCGCCCCGATGTTGCGCGGGCGGTTATGCGAGTTGTACGCGATGACGTACGCGAGAGTGGCTGGCGGTTAAAACCGCGCCTTTATGGCCTCGCTGCGCTCCACCACAAAACCTGCCTGCGCAGGTTGCAGAGACATGCATTGGACCGCGCCGCTCGTGGGGCGGCGTCTGGGTCTGGGCAGTCCGCGACGGCGGACTTCGTGGCCGCAGGCCCTTCAGGCGCGACTTTAGTCGCCAGCCATCCTCGCCCGCGCAAACGAGGTTCGGCCTTCCTACTTCTCATGCTATTTGCAATCGTGCTTAGCGGCTGTGGTCTGCCGGGTACGATTGCTGGTGGTGGCAGTCTGCCCGCGACGAGACCCGTCCCGACGGCGACGCCACTGCCGCCAGTGCGCTTCCCACAGGATGAGGCGCCACACACCGACCTGACCGAGTGGTGGTACTATACCGGCCACTTTCACAGCGCCAGCGGCCACGAGTATGGCTTCGAGTTGACGTTCTTCCAGACGCTGCGCGGCTCACTCCCGCCGTACTATGCCGCGCACTATGGCATCAGCGACATCTCGCGCGGCCAGTTCCACTACGATCAGCAGGTGGGCTTCGGCTCGCCATCCTCCATCCCGCCCGCTGGCTCAACGCAGGGCTTTCACCTGGCGCTCAACGGCTGGACGGCGACCGGGCTGAACGGCCATGACCAGTTGCACGCGGACATGACCGACTTTACGATAGACCTGAAGCTGACCGATGCGCTGCCACATCCGATACTGCACAACGGCAACGGGCTGATTACCTATGGTGAGGCGGGCTACTCGTATTACTATTCGCGTCCGTTGCTCATGGTGAGCGGAACCGTGAACGACCATGGGACGCCGGTCGCGGTGACCGGGCAGGCGTGGATGGACCACCAGTGGGGCAACTTCCTGACGCTGGCAGGCTCCGGCTGGGACTGGTACAGCATCCAGCTGGCCAACCACACCGAATACATGCTCTATATCATCCGGGATAGCCAGAAACGTCCCCTTGGCGCCGTCGGCACGTATGTGTCGCCGGACGGCACGGCGCACGAGATTCCGCAACAGAACATGCGCTTCGAGGTGCTCGGCCACTGGGCCAGCCCTGTGACGGGCGGCGTCTATCCCTCCGGCTGGCGTGTGACGATTAGCGATCCTGCCGTCTCGCTGACCCTGACGCCCGCCCTGGTAGATCAGGAACTGGTGACGGCGCAGTCCACCGGCGTCGCCTACTGGGAAGGCGCGGTGCGCATAACCGGTCGGGCCAACGGCGCGGCGATCACGGGCCAGGGCTACGTCGAGCTAACGGGCTACGCGACATTGCCACCGGGCGCGGCCCAGCCCGGCGCATCGGCGCCATAGAGACAGCATACATATGTTTGAATGTCTCAAATACCGCAGTCATTGGGTATAATGGCCATGGTAATGGAAAGTCGTTCAACGACTTCCCCAGGAGGGCCATGGCGTATGATCGAACGATTGAAACAGGCTTTCGAGCAGGCGGAGCAACGCTCCGAGGCGGAGCAGGAACTGCTGGCCCAGTTGCTTCTTGAAGAGATGAGCGCATCGGATACGCCATCACCAGTACCTACTCCTAATGCTCATCCACAACTTAACGTTGCGGAACGGGAGCAGATAGTAGCAATTCTGCGCCAATTTGGCATTGCGCAGGCAGCCCTCTTCGGCTCCTTCGCACGTGGCGATGCCCATGCTACCAGCGACGTTGATCTACTAATTGAGCCTCCTCCTGGTACAACTCTGCTCGATCTTGCGCGGCTCGAAAACCGCCTGACCGATGCACTCGCACGCCCCGTGCAAATTGTCACCTTAGAGGAATTGCATCCTGGCATGCGAGAACGAATCCAGCGCGAACAGCAGGAATTGCTATGACTACGCCTGGCGTCACGCCGCCTTTGCGTGATCCGCGTATCATTCTCGATGAGATTCTTGCCAGCATCACCATGATTCAGTCGTATCTGGCGCAGGTGACGCGAGACCAATTCATGGCGCAACCCCTGGTTCAGGATGGCGTGGTGAGGCGGCTTGAAATCATCGGCGAAGCGGCTACGCAATTGCCCGCTGACCTCAAGGCGCGCTTCACCGCTGTCGAGTGGCGGGCCATGACCTCGATGCGTAATCGGCTGATTCATGGTTACTTTGCGGTCAATCTCGCCATCGTGTGGGACACGATCCAACGCGATCTCCCGGTGCTGGAAACGCAGATCCGCGCGATTCGCTCCCAATTGGATGCCACACCATAGTTCCACGATGCAATCATACCAATTGCGGTGAGGTTGTTGGCCCAGACCCTCTCTCCCACCTCCTCCCCAACGCGGGGAGGGGAGCCAGAATGCCAGCACGCCAGCGGCGGTGTCTGGCTCTGGGTCTGGCTCTGGTCCCCCTCTCCCTGCAAGGGGGAGGGGTTAGGGGAGGGGCGGTTGCCCCAGTGACAACATCCCAGGCAAAACTAGTATCAGATGGATATGATGACCTGATGCGATGTCCGCAAAGGAGCAGGGAACTACTTTTCGTCTTGGGTCGCCTGGCTCCCCAAGCTCAGGAATGAGGCGTCGGATGCCTCGCGCAGCACGCGGACCAGCAGGCGCAGTTCATCCGCGGTATAGCGCCGCAGGAACTGGATGAAGCCGCGCTCCATCTGCTCGTCGAAGGCGCGATGTACCTCGAAGATCTCTCGTCCAGGCGGAGTGAGGCGGAACAGGATTTCCTTCCGGTTATTGGGCAGCGACTCGACGCTGACAAGCTTCCTGGCGATCAATCGGCGCGTCACCTTCGAGACCGTGCCTTTCGGGATATGAAACCGCGCCGAGATGGTGATGCCGTTCACCGGCTCCAGTCGCCCAATCGCATCGATCACCCGTAACGTCGTGACGCTCGAATCCCGCAGCACCTCGACCACCAGCGGATTCTGGCTGCGCGCCGCGATCCACTGCCATTCCTCGTTGCCCTCGGTCTCGAAGCGCTCGGTGACCTTCGCGAGCAGCGCCAACACCTCGACGCTCAACGCCATCGCGTCATCGGCGTTCTCCGACGCACCCTGGGAGTCGAGCATAGCGCTACCCTTCCCGCCTCACGACGATCACTCTCCTCCATTCCAGTATAGCAACAACACGCATCGTTCGCGACCATGAGTTGACTGTCGCGCATGAATAGTTTCTTGGAAACTATATTGACAAGCGCCTAGGATGACAGCTATTATTGTTTCCAGGAAACTATATTGTTTGATATGAAGGGAGACACACCCAATGAAAGCTGCGGTTCTGCATAAGTTCGGGAAAGCGCCACGGTACGAGGACTTTCCCGACCCAACGCCAGGCGAGGGCGAGGCGCTCGTCCAGGTGAAGGCAGTCGCGCTGGAGAATATCGACCGGGCGATGGCGCGTGGAAGCCATTTCGCCAGTCGTCAGTTTCTTCCGCATCTGCCCGCCATCGTGGGGTCCGATGGCATCGGCGCGCTGGAGAATGGCCAGCTGATCGGCTTTGGCGGCATGAAGCCTCCCTACGGCGCAATGGCCGAACAGGCAGTTATTCCCGACCTACACTATGTCCAGATACCTGATGCTGTTGACCCAGCCATTGCCGCGACGGTACCGAGTTCCGCGTTGACGGCGCTGTTTCCGCTGAAGTGGGGCGCTCAGCTTCAGCCCGACGAGACCGTGCTGATTCATGGCGCGACCGGATTCGCGGGCAAGCTCGCCGTGCAGGTCGCCAGGCTGCTCGGCGCGAAGCGGATCGTCGCCAGCGGCCGCAATGACGAGGCGCTGCGGTCGCTCGCCGACCTCGGCGCGGACAGCGTCATCGACCTCAAGCAGTCTGATAGCCAACTCGCCGCCGCGTTCAAGCGCGAGGCGGGAGGCGCCGGGTACGGCGTCATTCTCGATTTCCTGTGGGGACATCCGACCGAGATCCTGATCGCGACTCTGGTCCCCGATACGCTCAGCTTCGCGAAGGGCCGCACGCGCCTCGTGCAGATTGGCGAGATGGCTGGGCCGCGCATCACGCTCTCCGCCGATGCCCTGCGCACGTCGGGACTCACCATCCTCGGCGGAGGCAGCGGCATCACCCCTGAAGCGCTGGCCGAGGGGGCCAGTCAGGTGTGGGACTGGATCAAGGAGGGCAAACTCACAGCCGCTATCGAGCGCGTGCCGCTCAAAGATGTGGAACGCGCCTGGAAGCGCACCGATGTCCAGGGCAGGCGCATCGTCATTATACCTTGAGCGATCAGCCGCAACGATAACCTCTCCACGCCCGCGCCCCGAATGCCGATAACTTCGACAGTCGGGGCCTTTACTTTCCTACTAATGCCCCAGAACCATGGCGCCGAATAGCACCACAGTATCACGTGGATAGCTCTGCGCGGCGATGGCATGTTCGCCGTTTTAGGGCATCCTTGGGATGTCGGCGGCATGGATATGTCCCAATGCATACCAACACCACTGTTCGTGACGGAAAGGAAGATCAACGATGGTCGTCGAGAATCGCCAGGCAGCCGACTATTTCCCGGTCATCTGGCTCTTGATCGCTTGTGGCGCGATTGGCCCCATCCTCTTCATCGTCGTATTCGTGATCGAAGGCGCGACACGTCCCGGCTACAGCGCATGGCGCAACTTCGTCAGCGATCTCAGTGAGAGTAGCCTCGGCTGGATACAGATCGCCAGTTTCCTGGTTTGTGGCGCGCTGGTATTCTGCTTCGCCTTCGGACTCCGACGGGTGTTTCGTTCGGGCAGAGGCGCAACCTGGGGACCGCTTCTCCTCGGCGCCTTCGGATTGTCGCTCATCGTCGCGGGCATCTTCGTCACCGACCCAAGCCTGGGCTATTATCCACTGGGATCACCAGCAGGCGCCCAAACCCTGCATGGGACGATTCATGGGACGGCCGCGCCCGTCGTGTTTGGACTACTGACGGCCGCCACCTTCGTGTTTGCGAGCTGCTTCGCGCATGACCCGATGTGGCGCGGCTGGGGAGCATACTCGCTCGTGACCGGGGTGGTCTGCGTGTTGACCTTCATCGCCTGTCTCGCCACGGCGGTACTCGATGAGCACGGCGTTCTCCCGAACTCGCCGACTGGCCTGCTCGAACGCATCGCGATCATCGTCGGCTGGGGCTGGATTGCGCTCCTGGCGATTCGGCTCCTGCGCCAGATGCGCCCCTCGCCAGGTGCAAAGGCGTAGGTGGCAGCAACTTCTTGATAACATACATCTCTCGATAGTGGCTCGAATGCCTGAGGTGACTACTCTCCCGGATACATCCGGGAGCTTCTAGGGGCAAGCCCCAAGGTGTGTAGCCCCACACCTAAAATGTTCAAACTGGCGTTATAGTCGCGATCTAGCACCACCCCACAGCAAGGGCAGGTATAGGTGCGATTAGCCAGGTCAAAGACGGAGAGCGGTTGCCGATGTCCACACGAGGAGCAGTCCTGAGACGTATACGCGGGGTTCACAGCGACATACCGCCGACCGGCCCATGCTGCCTTGTAGGCGATGAGGGCTGTGAACTGACTCCACGCGGCGTCCTGGATGCTTTTCGCGAGACAATGGTTATGCGTCATCCGGTTGACCGACAAATCTTCGACCGCGATCAGGTCAAAGGCGTCCACAATCCGGCGGCTGTGCTGGTGGGCGAAGTCGCTCCGCCGCCACCGTGTGCGTTCATGCACCCGCGCCACCACCTTGCGCCGTTTCGCGCGCTCAGGCGTCCCCTTCTCTTCCTTGCTGAGACGGCGCTGGACTCTGGCCAGCGCTTTCTCCTCGGAGCGGAAGAAGCGCGGATTGGCAATCTCGGTACCCGTACTGAGGGTAGCAAAGGTCTTCAGCCCCACATCAATGCCCACCTGCTGCTCAGTTTTCGGCAAGGGCGAGGGTGCGGCGCACTCGCAGGAGAAGCACACGTACCACTT
>JAICKD010000590.1 GCA_025928125.1 Ktedonobacterales bacterium | reverse complement strand
TCGTAGTGGCAATGGTCGATGGCCTGGTTTGTGGGGCCTCTATCGGAGGCGATTTCCTCGCGGTATCTGGATGGCGAGATGATCAGCGCTGCATGCAACGGTTCATGGAAGAACGGTTGCGGTTGTGTAACTGTGCGCAGAAGGCATAGACGACGTGTATCGCCGTGTGAGCGCGCGTCTCGGGCAAAGTTCCAGCGCATTCTTTCCGCTCGTATGTAGTCGTGCTGTATGGAGTCTTTGACGAGGTGGGTTGTGTTGTCTTGTAAGGATCGAGGAGGGGAAAGATGTCACTCGAAGATATCTATCGGTCCGGCACATACCAGGATTTGGCGCCATCGTGGCATGTCGAGGAGTCGGCGGGGAAGGCGGAGGAGATCGCGCGCCTTCTGAGGAGCCATCAGTTGGCGCCACATACAGTGTGCGAGGTCGGCTGTGGGGCGGCTGAGGTGCTGCGGCAGTTACAGTTAAAGCTTCCGGGCGACTGCGAACTGATTGGCTACGACGTCTCGCCACAGGCCATCGAGCTTGCGCGCCTGCGAGAGAATGAGCGCCTGCATGTCTATCTCGGCGATTTCCGCACGGATGATACCGGCTCGTATGACATGCTGCTGGTGCTGGATGTGCTGGAACATCTGGAGGACTACTTCGCGTTTCTGCGTAGTCTTAGGGCCAGGGGGACGTATAAGGTCTTCTTCTTTCCGCTTGATCTCTCGGTGCAATCGGTCATCCGCCCGCATGGGCTTCTTCACACGCGCGACGCCTACGCGCACCTGCACTACTTCACGAAGGAGACGGCAGTCCGCGCGCTTCAGGATACCGGCTACGAGGTGCTCGACGCTGTCTACACCGCCGACGCGCTCAACAGCCGAACCGATGAGCTTGGAAGGCGACTGTTGAAGGTGCCGCGCAAAGTGGCGTTTGCCCTCAACCACGACCTGGCGGTCCACTTGCTTGGCGGCTACCGGCTACTCGTGCTGGCGCGCTAAGAGTGGCGGGCGGCCCCCTCCCCTAACCCCTCCCCCTTTCAGGGAGAGGGGGACCAGAATCAGAATGCGCGTCTGCTCTGGCTCCCCTCCCTCTTTAAGGGGCTGGTGCGCGAGCCGATAGACTCGGAGCGTGCGTCAAGCACGCGCAGCGCCAGCGTCCCAACGGGAGGGGCTAGGGGAGAGGGCTTCTGCCACGAGCCGAAACGAAATCAGTATCACGCCCTTCTTGTGTCTCGCCACGCCTGATGCTACACTGGCGGAGCAGCCAGTTAGCATACCGTAGCGATAGCGGGCGGGTGGACACGATGAGTGACAGCGGTTCCTAACAAAATCTTCATCTCGTATCGCCGCGACGACAGCTCGGCGACCGTCGATCGCATCTATGACCGTCTCAAAGACCATTTCGGCCGTGACCCGATTTTCATGGATGTAGACTCGATTCCACCTGGCTATGGTTTTCCAGGATATGTCAAAAGCGTCCTCCGTCAGTGCCGCATCGCACTGATAATTATTGGCCCAATCTGGCTCTCTGTGCTCTCGGATGATGGACCCTACAAGGGACAGCCGCGTCTCGCCGATCCCGCCGACTTCGTCCGTATCGAGGTCGAGCAGACACTGGCGCTCGCCCCGGTGAATGATGACGGGCGACCCATCAGCGATCTGCTGCTGATGCCGGTGCTGGTACAGGGTGCGCGCATGCCCCATGCTGAGGAGTTACCGGCGAACCTGCGCGCGCTGGCCGAACGTAACGCGACCCAGATTCGCCGCAACCCCGACTTCGACCACGACATCAACCGGCTGATCGCACATATCAACTCCTGGACTGCTACTCACCCAGCGTCAGCACCTCCAACGCTTGAAACCCCTGAGCCAGCAATCCCAGCGCCAGCGACCCCGAAGCCAGTAGCCACTCAGGCCAACGCTCCTGCGCCACCTCCGCCCTATATGCTGCTAGCAACGCCGACAACGCCAGCCCTGCCGCCCGACCGCTTCCCGCTACGCCTGGCTGAGTTGGGCTTCACTGCGCAGAAGCGCGATGGCGTCGCCTTCATCGTGCCGTCGGTTTGCGCCGTGCCTGCGGGTGAGTTCCCGATGGGTAGCATCAAACGGCGCGACCCCCAGGCATTTAACAATGAACAGCCGCTGCACCGTGTCACACTGGATGCGTTCTCAATTGCGCGCTTCCCGGTGACTGTGGCCGAGTACGCCTGCTTCGTCGAGGCGCAGCAGCGCCAGCCACAGAAGTGGGCAATCCAGATGCGGAAGCTCGATCACCCGGTCGTCTACGTCTCCTGGGACGACGCTGTCGCCTATGCCGCGTGGCTTGCGCAGCAGACCGGACAACCGTGGCGCTTGCCAACCGAGGCCGAATGGGAGAAATCGGCTCGCTGGGATCCAAGCACAGGCAGTGTGCGGCTCTATCCCTGGGGCAATGGCTTCGATCTGAGTTGCGCCAACACCCGTGAAAGCGGGCGTGGCGGCACAACGCCTGTCGGCAGCTATCCGAGCGGGGTCAGCCCTGCTGGCGCGGAAGATATGGCGGGCAACGTCTGGGAGTGGACGCACAGTCTCTACATGCAGTATCCCTACGCTGTGAGTGACGGTCGTGAAGTTGATCACTCCACGGGAAATCGAGTGCTGCGTGGCGGTTCATGGAATGACAACCAGCAGGTCGCGCGCGCAGCCTACCGCTTCCTCAATAGACCGGACGACCTATACCACCTCACTGGGTTCCGCCTGGCGCTGTCTGGTTCGGCGTAATGACGCGGGCGACAGTTGTGGTGGGTTGAACATGCCGCAGGCTGAAGCCCTGCGGCTAATCCCTGTCGCTCGGTATCTCGCCGATGGTGTGCGGGTACGTTCATCGCAGGATTAGCCGCAGCATTCATGCCGCGAACTCGGATCATTGCCCGTCCGGCCTACCCGGCTATCCCCATCCCCAGCGCGATCAGCCGCGAGGCGCGCGCCGCCGCATCGGTGAGCAGCCGCGCGGTGTTGGCCATGCTCTCTTC
>JAICKD010000091.1 GCA_025928125.1 Ktedonobacterales bacterium | reverse complement strand
GGCAGACGACGGCTATCTGTTGCTGGCGAAAGGGCGCGGGCCAGTGCTCGATCCGGCTGACCCCTGGGGGCTACCGCAGTCGTTCTATCGCTTCACTGTGACGACGGCGAATGCCATTCCGCACGCTACCGCCATTCGCTTTGGGCCATCGCTGCAACTGGTCGGATACAACGTCTCGCCAGCGCCCACGCTCTATGTCAACAACCCCTACCTTACCGTGACGACGTACTGGCGCGTCGAGCAGCCGCTGACGTCTGATGACGCGATCGAGCTGGTCTTCATTCGATCCGACGGCTCGGAGTTCGCTGAGGACGACTTTGCGACGACGCTCTGGCGCCCGCTGACGACATGGCAGCCCGGCGAGATATATGCGGTGCGCAACTGGCCGCTGCTGATCACCAGTCGGGAGGCAGGAGCGCTGCGGCTCGGCGTGCGCGTGCTGCATGCCCCGGTTGGTGGGGTCACAGCGCCTCTTCCAGCCGTCCTGGGAAATGCGACAGGATCTGCGCCAACACTCCTGGCGGGCGATACTGTTGGGGTGTTTTCGGAGTTACAAGTAATGGGCTAGTCAGTTGACGCCGAAAGCTTGCGTACTTTAGAATGCCCGGCATAGCCCAACCACGATGATCTGGGAACGTCGTGGACTGCTGGAGATGGGCGTGGGAGAGAGGTGGAACCGGTGGGGCCAGGGAGCGGAGGAAATCTAGTCGGGCGCAAGCTCGGCGATTATCAGTTACAGTCGCTGCTCGGCGCTGGCGGTATGGCAGAGGTCTATCGCGCGCTCGAGTTGCCGCTGGGCCGTGAGGTCGCCGTGAAGGTGTTGCCAGCCGCGCTGGCCGCCGACCCCAACTACGTCACACGCTTCCGCACGGAGGCCCGCCGGGTCGCGCAACTGCGCCATCCAAATATTGTCGAAGTCTATGCCTTCAATGGCGGGGACCGTGGCGATCTGCTCTATCTGGTGATGCCGGTGCTGAGCGAGTCACTGCGCGACCGGCTCGACGACGAAGGTGTCCTGTCCATCCGCGAGTCAGTTCGCGTTGTGACCGAGATCGCGTCTGGGCTGGAAGTCGCCCATGGGGTTGGCCTGGTACACCGCGATGTCAAGCCAGAAAATATCCTGCTCGACAGGGACGGCCATGCGCTGCTGACGGATTTTGGAATTGCCCGTGAGGTGCCATCGTTTCACCGCCAGGGTAACGCGGCGCAGACGCTGGCGGCGACGGGTCTGCCGGTCGGCACGCCCGAATACATGGCGCCAGAGCAACTGCGCGGCGGGCCGGTTGATCAGCGCGCGGATATCTATGCGCTCGGATCGGTCCTCTATGAATTGCTAACGGGTCGCGTGCCGCATGAGGCGGATACACCGTACGAGGTGGCCGCGCTTGTTCTGACCGAGCCAGTGGTTCCCCCGTCCCGTCGGAACGAAGATATTCCCCCTGAGCTTGAGCAGGTTGTCATGAAGGCGCTGGCGAAGATTCCGACGCAGCGCTATCCCGACATGCGCAGCTTTGCCCTGGCGCTCAATGCCGCTGTGCGGTCCGGGCGAGCGACGATGCGCACGTTGGCGGGCGGCTGGCAGCGTAAGACGGTCCGCTTTTCAACGGCGCAGTCGCATGATGGAGCGGATCGGTGGACAGCAGATGCAACGACCGAGTCCTTCGCGGTGGTTGGGCAGCCAGCGTCTCGGGGATTGGTGTCGCGCTACCGCTGGATGCTGATACTGGTGGCGTCGGCGATTCTTTTGGCAAGTGTATGTGGCGGCGGGACGCTGATGGCGCTTAACGGCGGGCTGCCGTTTGGCGGCACATCACCGGCAAGCCTCTCGGCGCTCTCCGCAACCCAGACGGCGCGCGCGGCCGCGATTCCTACGGCGACACCTATGCCCACCGAGACGCCGACGCCGGTTCCAACAGCGACGCTGCAACCCACGGCAACCACGCCGCCTCCACCTACCTGGCTGACGTTCATGCCAGCGACGCTGGTCCTGGTACGATCATCCAATACCTGTACGGGCACGCTGACAATTACCAATACATCACACCAGACGTTGGGCTGGCAGTGGACGTCGGCGTCTCCAGAGCTGAGTAACTATTATACGTTCACCTTTAATGGTAAAACGACCTATGGCACTCAGCCACTGCCGAAAAATATGACCCCGGGCCTGAAGCAGAATGAAACAGATACGGTGCTAGTGCGTCTTAGTAGTTGCTCCACCCATCAGACGCGAGTCACGATTACCGCTCAGGATAATCTGAACCACACCTACCATTTCGTGATCAAGCCGTCCTGAACGTTCCGCTAGTCACTGCCTGCACGCAGCAGGTGAAGCCGGAGCAGGTTGAGCGCGGTATAGGCGGCGCGCAGCTTGATTTCGCCGCGCGGCCCACGGAACCGCTGGCTGGTGTCGCGGATGCCCTGTGGCGAGGCGACGGCAATATGCACCGTGCCAACGGGTTTGCCTTCCTGCTCGTCTGGGCCTGCTACCCCCGTCACACTGAGGCCGACATCCGCCCCGGTCTGCTGGCGCACGGCAGTGGCCATGGCGCGCGCCGTCTCAACACTGATGACACCGTTCGCGGCGATCACTTCGGCGGGAACACCCCACGCCTCTTTCAACTCGGTGGCGTACGAGACCAGGCCGCCACGGAAGGCATTCGAGCTTCCCGGAACATCGGTGATCAGGCTGGAGAGCAGTCCGCCAGTACAGGACTCCATTGTCGCGAGCGTCAGACCGCGCTCGATGAGCATGCGTAGCGCGACACTCTGCGGCGTCTCGTCGTCGATGCCAAAGATGTGCTGTCCGAGCGTCGCACGGATGCGCTCCTCGATGTCCGCGACGAGCGCCTGTGCCACTTCGGGCGCTGCGGCCTTCGCGGTGACACGCACATCGACGGCGTCTTGCTTGGCATAGGTGGCGACGGTGGGGTTGGAGCTATGCAGCACCGCGTCGAGCCGTTCCTCGACGCTCGATTCGCCAAGCCCCGCAACGCGCAGAATGCGGGTGAAGAGGATGCCGTCTGCGCGCTCGCGCAGGCGCGGAGCCACCTCGTTCTGCCACATACGCTTCATCTCGTAGGGAACGCCCGGCATGGCGACGATGACTTTCCCGTCGCGTTCGGCCCACCAGCCAGGCGCGGTGCCAATGGGATTAGGCAGTATCGTAACCGACGGCAGCGTCCATGCCTGCTTGACATTGCGCTCGGGCATGACAATGCCACGTCCGGCGAAGAACGCGCGGAGCTCGGCTTCGAGCTGCGGCTGGACGTGGGGCGTCTCGTCCAATACGGCGGCGATGGCCTCGCGGGTGAGGTCATCTTCAGTTGGACCTAGGCCACCGCTCATGACGACCAGATCGGAACGCTCCCGCGCCCGCCGCACGGTTGCACTCAGACGCTCCAGGTTGTCGCCAACCTGTGAAACGTAGAACAGGTCGATGCCGAGCGGAGTAAGTTGCCGCGCCAGCCAGGAGGCGTTGGTATCGGTGATATGGCCGAGCAGCAGTTCAGTGCCGACCGAGAGTATTTCTGAGCGCATAGAACTTCTCACATATCTTGTTACAATGCGTAGCGGCGTTGCCGCAAACGGCCCGCTCCATTCTACCACTCACGGTTGCGGCGAATAGGCGTAATGCTCAGGGGATGTGGAGGAGTGTCGGTGGTTGTCGGGGCAATTCAGGCTAGCAGACTATACAAGAGTCCTCTGTGTTATGGTGACTAGACACAAGATGTTGTGTCGAACGTGGGAAATTTCCTATGACACAATATGTGGTAAAATTAGTATTGCAAAATCTATATGTTGTGCTACAATTGCCTTTGTCCCCTTCGCACAGGTCGGTGCGGAACAGCTCATCAGTTGATTACCCCCCAGGAGAGCAGCCGTGGCAGAGAAGAAGGCTGGCGCCAGCAAGACGACGAGCGCTGTGTCGTCGCAGCGCAAGGCAGGCGAGTGGTCGGAGGCGGCGCAGCGCGTTTTTAGCGAGCGCTATTTGAAGAAAGACGCGAAGGGTGTCGTCACCGAGACACCCGATGATTTGGCGTGGCGTGTCGCAGACGCCGTCGCCTCGGCCGAGGAGCAGTGGGCCGATAAGGGTGGCGAGTCACGCGACGAGATCGCCGAGAAGTTCTATTCGATTATGGTGGAGCGCAAGTTTCTGCCGAATTCGCCGACGCTGATGAACGCCGGGAAGGGCAACAACCTGCAGCTCTCGGCGTGCTATGTGGTCCCGGTCGAGGATAGCCTCAGCGGCATCTTCGACGCGGTCAAGCACGCCGCGCTGATCCATCAAAGTGGTGGCGGATGCATTTCGGGCGATGCCCATGTGTTCACGACGTTCTGTGGCGTGGAAGCAATTGCTACACTCTATGATCGCGTGCGGGCGACCGGCCAGAGCGAAGAGAATCATGGCGATCATGCGGTGATGGATGTCTGTCACCTGGGCATTCAGACGATGGCGTTGAATCCAGAGGATGGCAGCTATGAGCCAGCCCAGGTGACCCATCTCTGGCGCTATGATGTTCCGCTGGCTGATCAGGTGCGGGTTCGCGCTACGAATGGCATGACGGTGACAACCAGCCGCTGGCATCCCTTCATGGTGTTCGATGGTAGACAACTGGTTGAGAGGCGTGCCGATGAGCTTCAGGCAGGTGATATTCTCCCCACGCCAAATGGCTCTGTGCGCGATCGCTGGCCGCATAGCGAGTATAAGGTCGTGGCTGATGTGCGACTCGATGAAGAAATTGCGTGGCTGCTCGGCTACTACCTCGGTGACGGCAATCTTGGCTGGGCGAAGGTACCGGAGAGTGAGCCACGGCGCGAAAAAGTTCGCTGGCGTCTCTTCGACGGGCGCACTGCTTCTCTCGAATATGCGCGCGATATTCTGGCGCGCCGCTTCGATGTGCGTCTCAGCATCCAACAGGATGGACGCGGGCTATACTCACTGACCACGACCAATGCAACGTTTATCTCCACATTCCGTGAGTTGCTCGAAGTGCATCCTGGCCCGAAAGGCGAGTTGCCGTTCCCTGAGATGGTCGCGAAATCGCCGCTCACGGTTGTTGGCGCTTTCCTGGCTGGGTTGATCGATTCGGATGGCTATGTCGATAGCGTACGAGATCGTGTCTCACTGACGACACAGTCGCACTATCTGGCGGGCAAGGTCCATACATTGTGCAGTCTGCTCGGCTTTGCGCCGGGGATGCGCGAACGCCAACCGTATGGTAAGGGACGCTTGGTTGTCTATGAGGTGAAGCTGGCATCAGAGCCGAAGGTCGATGAACTTCGCGCGCTCATCGGCCCCTATCTGCATGATGCAGTTAAGGCAGAGCGTCTTCGCGAATCCCGTGGCACTCATGAGCATTCAACCGCCACCAGACTTCCGATTTCATTCTCGGCCATCGAAGACCTATTACAGAGCATTGGTGTGGTGACGAATACGACGGAGATTCATCGCCAGCCCGTAAATATTGGCGACGAGATGATCTGGTTCCATCGCTGGAAGGAAGGTCAGGGAGTCAACGCGGAAAAGCTGCGTCACATTGTGTGGTTGCTGCGCCCGCTCGTAGATATGGCCTATCAGAGTCGGCTGGATGTGCTGGAGCATCTGGCGCACGGAGCGACGACGGTTGAGGCTATCGAGGCGCCAACCGAGAGCGTGCCGTTCTACGACTTCACGGTTGCCGATCACAGCACGTATCTCGCAGGTACCAACGGTCTGACAGCGATTCATAACACCGGGTTCTCCTTTAGCCGTCTGCGCCCTGAGGGTAGCATGGTCGCCTCGACGCACGGCGTGGCCAGCGGTCCGATCAGCTTCATGCGTATCTTTGATGGAGCAACCGAAGCGGTGAAACAGGGCGGTACTCGTCGCGGTGCTAACATGGGCATTCTGCGGGTTGACCACCCCGATATCCTGAAGTTCATCGACTGCAAGCGCGATGGCTCGGTGACGAACTTCAACATCTCGGTGGCTATCACCGATGCGTTCATGCGCGCGCTGGAAGCCGACACCGAGTACGAGCTAATCGACCCGCACACCAAACAGGTAACGCGCACGCTCAAGGCGCGAGAGGTGATGGATGCCATCGTCTCCGCCGCCTGGGCGACCGGCGATCCAGGCCTCGTCTTCCTCGACCGCGCCAACGCCAGCCCGTCAAATCCGGTACCAGACATTGAGTTGCTCGAAGCGACAAATCCCTGTGGCGAGCAATTTTTGGGTCCGTACGACGCCTGCAATCTTGGCTCGATCAACCTTGGCCTCTTTGTGAAGGACGGCGAGGTCGACTGGTCCGGGCTGGAGGAGGCGACGCGGCTGACCACGCGCTTCCTCGACGACGTGATCGAGATCAACCCTTATCCGCTCAAAGAGGTGCGCGATAAGGTGCGGGCGAACCGGCGCATTGGCCTCGGCGTGATGGGCTGGGCGGAGATGCTCTTCGAGTTGAACATCCGTTACGACAGCGAAGAGGCGGTTGCGCTTGGCGAGAAAGTCATGGTCGCCATCCAAGAGTGGTCAACCGATGAGTCGGCGAAGCTGGCCGAGGTGCGTGGCGCCTTCCCCAATTGGGAGCGTAGCATCTACAAAAACGACGAGAAGCTGCGCAACTCCACCCGCACGACCGTTGCGCCGACCGGCTCCATCAGCATCCTGGCCGATTGTTCGTCCGGCATTGAGCCGATCTTCGCGCTGGCGTTCCAGCATCGGGTGAAGCAGCCAGATGGCTCCTATCGCGTGCTGGATTTCGTCAACCCCTTCTTCGCACGCGCGCTGGCGGCCAGTGACATCGTCGAGAAGGAAGAGGTGCTCGCCTACATCAAAGAGCATGGCTCGCTGCACGGACACCCGGCGGTGGAGCATCCCGCGCTCGCGCCGTATGTGACCGCGCACGAGATCGCTCCTGAGTGGCATATTCGGATGCAGGCGGCCTTCCAGAAGGGCGTCAATAACAGCATCTCGAAGACGATCAATCTGCCAAATAGCGCGACGTATGACGACGTGCGCAACGCCTACATGTTGGCGTGGGACCTGGGATGCCTCGGTATTACCGTCTTCCGGGATGGCAGCAAGGGCGAGCAGGTGCTCAACGTCGGCGTGAAAGACAAGCAGCCAGAGGCGGCGACCGCTGCTCAGGCCAGTGTCCAAGGCCAGGCGGAGGTCGAAGAGAGGCGTCGCCGCTACTATGGTGGCATCAAAGAGCGGCCCGAGGTCATCCAGGGGTATACGCGCCAGGTGCGCGCGCCCGAGGGCAAGGTCAACGTCACCCTCAACAGTGACGAGGACGGTCTGCTGGAGGTCTTCGTTAATATCGGCAAGGCTGGCTCGGATGTCGCGGCGCTGGCTGAGGCGATGGGTCGCCTCATCTCACTGCACCTGCGGATCGACAGCCCGATCTCACAGGACCAGCGCGCCGAAGAGGTGGCCCGCCAGCTGCGCGCGATTGGCGGCAGCACCTCGATTGGCTTTGGCGCTGATCGGGTACGTTCGCTGCCAGACGCCATGGCGCGCGCCATCGATCTGCATCTGGCGAGCCTTGTCAATCAGCCCGAAGCTTCATCGGAGCCAGCCGCCTCAGAGGATGAATCGTCCACGAGCAGTGGTCATGGGAGCAACGGGTATGGCAATGGGCTAAGCAATGGCGGCAACCATCTGCCAGGCCTCAATCCGATGATGCTGGCGCCCTACAGCGTGACCGGCAACCTCTGCACGCAGTGTGGCAACAATACCATGCGCTACGAGGAGGGCTGCAAGAAGTGCGTCAGTTGCGGCTATAGCGAATGCTAACCGTCGCGTCAAACCGTTAATCGTTCTTGCCCAGGCGCATAGTTCACGAAGCTCATTCGTGGGTTCTGCGCCTGGGCATATTTCTCTCAGATGCGTCGCGTCGTCGGCTTCCAATGAATGAAGGTGCTCAAGGAATCGATAGAGAGTCTGGAGGAGCCACTTGCCTGGATGGCTCGCTAGCGCATCTTATCCTGAATTCCTTCAGCGTAACGAAAGGACGACTCAACATGGATTGGAAGCTCGAGGTGGTGGTTGTCCCTGTTTCCGATGTTGACCGGGCGAAACGCTTCTACAGCGAACAGATTGGCTTTGTGGTTGACGTTGACACCCAAATCAGCGAGGCGTTTCGCGTCGTGCAGATGACACCACCCGGTTCAGCATGCTCTATCACCATCGGTACTGGACTTGTCGCCATGACGCCAGGGTCATTGCAGGGTCTGCAACTGGTAGTCGACGACATCGAAGCAGCTCGCCAGCACCTGGTTGAGCGCGGCGTAGAGGTCAGCAAGATCGTCCATTACGAGAACGGGGTGCAGGCTGAGGGGCGCGGTGGCGAATGGAACTCGTTTATCTACTTCAGCGACCCCGATGGCAATAGCTGGGCGGTGCAGGAGCGGCCCGCCAGTAGTTGATACGATCAGGTCGTTTCGCATGCGCAATCGGCTCGGGGAGTCTGGAAGCATGATCCTGGGCCGATTACGTGCTTGGATGCACGGATGCGGTCAGTCCTCCAACGTACAGCATAACGACCTTGATCGCGCATGCTCACGGCTCATCGACAGACCAGTCGTCAGGCAGTTTGCCGCGTAGGACTTACTGAGCTGCTAATACCTGTTTTTCTCGCGTC
>JAICKD010000363.1 GCA_025928125.1 Ktedonobacterales bacterium | reverse complement strand
TGGCGCCCGTCGCTGACCGTCGGCGTCACGATGCGGATATTGCTCGATTCCGCCAGCGCGGTGAGTCGCTCGCCGTCATCAGGGTCAATCTGTTCGTTGACGGCTAGGACGGTGAGCGCGCGGTAGAATGCGCCCGAATCTACATACAGGCATCCCAGATGGCGGGCGACGCGCTCGCCAATCGTGCTTTTGCCAACGCCAGCCGGGCCATCGATCGCTATCTGCGGGTGCTCGCGCATGGTATGATGCAGCCTCCGCTCGCAACAAGAGGGACGCGGGTAAGACACCCGCACGACGCATGGCACGCACAGTGCGAGTAGCGCGCCGGGGGCATTATACCAGCCAAATCAGATGGCCGCAAAGCATTCTCTGGCGCACAGGTCTCTCAGGGTGTACGATACACTCGACAAGAACGAAGAGTAGGAAAGACAGTGGCAAGCGCCGTGGCGAAACGAGCGAGGCGGCAGAACGTTGGAGGAGGATGCCGATGAATCCACGCGATTTATTCTTACGTGGAGGCCTCCGGCGTGACAACGACGTTGGACAGATGGCGCAAGAAGCGCCGCTACCCACAGCATGCGACGGCACTAGCGAGAGCGATGAGATAGCCATTGAGCGCCAGTGGATTGCCCGCGCCCAGCAGGGCGACCAGGATGCGTTTGCGGTGCTAGTAGAGCGTCACCAGCGGCAGGTCTATCAGCTGGCGATGCGGATGCTGCGCGATGAGGACGAGGCAAGCGAGGCGACCCAGGAGGTCTTTCTCGCGGCCTGGCAGCACCTCCATTCGTTCCGGGGCGATGCGCGGCTGGCGACCTGGCTCTATCGCATAACCTACAATCACTGCCTCAAAGTGGCCGAGAGCCGCCGCCGCGACCACGAGGCGCGTCAGGCGCTGGCCGCGGCCTCGCGCGAGGGGCAGCCCGCCAGCCAGTTGAGCGCGTCGATGGCGCTGGCTGCCGAGCGTGATGTGCAGGCGACGGTGCGCCAGCAGATCGAGCAGCTGCCCAATAAATATAAGCGGGCGCTGGTCCTGCGACATCTTCAGGATCTCAGCTATGAGGAGATGGCTGATGTGATGCGTGTTCCTATAGGAACCGTCAAAACGCAGCTATTTCGCGCGCGAATATTGCTCAGGGAGCGCCTCGATGCCCTGGAGCGGGCGCGGGCGGACGGCGTGGCGCGCGCGGGGGAGCTACGCGCCGGGCTTGAGGCGAATCTGCGAACGGTGCTGGACCAACGTCTGGACTACGCGGGCAACGGCAAAGGAGACAGCCAATGAAATGCGCACAATATGCCGACTGGCTCCAACTCTCGGTTGATGGGCGGCTGGATGCCAACCGACAACGTAGCCTGGATGCTCATCTGGCGGTGTGCGCGGCGTGCCGACATGACTATGCGCTGCTCGAAGAGGTGCGCGACGCGCTGGCAATGCCCGTCGTCGCGGATATTGACCTGACCGACGCCATTCGCCATCGCGTCGCCCAGTATGAGTTGGTGACGGCGGCTCGCCACGAGCGGAACCGCGCGTTTCGTCGTGATTTCATGAGGAATAGCGCGATCGTCGTGGTACTGCTTATGCTGGTGGTGGCGTTCTTGCAGCCGGGGCTTTGGCATTCGGCGACCGATTCAGTGCAGCGCACCTGGCCGCAGGTGGTGACGCTGGCCATGTCGCCCGGCCCGTATTCCATCCCCTGGGCCATATGGGCGGCGGCGGCGCTGGTGGCGCTGGGCCTGTTCGTCTGGCTGAGGCGCACCGAGACCCTGACAACCTGGCGGCGCGCGCTGGAGGAGCGGATCTCGCAGATCCGCTAGCCACGCCTGATGGCAGCGCCCCGGCATAGCTGATCGCGTGGTGTCGTGGGAGTCGGGGGCCAGATTTATCCCTGGCCATTCGCGTCCTCCCACTGTCGCCGGGTTGGAGCATACGACGTCATCCATAGCGTGTGTGAATACGTGCGACCCGCAAGAGGAGAAAACGTTTGAGAGCCGAGCCAGCACCGTCGGGAGGAAGCGCGGGACCAGTACGCCTGCCATCGTGGGCCTATGCCGTCGTGACGGTGGCCTCGCTGCTGATTGGCGTCACGGCGGTGGTTCGCGGAACGAGCGCCATTGTGGTCGCCCAGGATAGCGACCTCACCAACTTCTTCTTCAAGTCCGCGAACTACATCCTTCAGGGCGAACCCTGGCAAATCTATGCCGCGCGTGGCAGCGGCCTCACCGCAACCTATCCCAACTTCAACCCGCCGTTGAGCATGTTCGTGATCGCGCCGCTGCTCTCGCTCGCTCACGCGCTCCATGCGGTCAGCTACGGCGCGCAGATCACGGTGGTCTCGCTCCCCTTCGTCGTGCTGGTGCCGCTGCTGGCCTATATCACCGTGCGTATCCTTCGCTGGCTCTACCCCGAAATCCCCGAGACGCAGCAATTCCTGGCGTATATGCTCATCGCGCTCTCACCGCTGGCGTGGCAATCGTTGACGCCATGGTATCACCTGGAGCAGCCATTGATGCTCTGCCTGCTGGTGCTGGCAATTGCCGCCTTGCAGGGGCGGCATGAGGGGTTGGCTGGTCTGCTGGCGGGGCTGGCGTTCCTGACGCGCACGACGGCGCTGATGCCGCTGGTCGCGCTGGGCGTCTTACTGCTGGTCGCACGTGAGTGGCGCGGACTCATGCGCTTCGGTGGCGTGGCCGCGGCGGTGAGTTTTGTCGGCCTGCTGCCATTCTTTCTCTTCGATCCGAAGGATACCATCTATTCGCTGGTCAGTTGGCGCGGCGGCTCGCAGATTGGCGGCAACTCCATCTGGAGCATCTTCGCTTATACGGGCGATGACGGCTCGATTCGTCACCTCATCAACGCGGTCGCCGAGCGGCTCGATATGTATAGCGTGCTGCTGTTCATTGTTATTGTGGCGTTCCTGGCGGCGCGACGGCGCGGCATCTCCGCCTATAGCACGGATGCCTGGGCGGTGGTCGCCATTGCCTGCCTTGCGGTGCCGATGCTCACCAAGACCGTCTGGCCGTACTATTATCTGGAACCGTTTGTGCCGCTGCTAATCTGGGAATATGCGACGATGTACAATCGCCGTGGCGGCGTCTGGCGCTGGCCAGTCCTCTCGATTGGCTTCCTCTGTGTCGCCGCGACTCTATCGCAATTCATCGGTCTGCATAGCGTCGGCTACCTCGACCGCGTCAGCGTGGGCCTGCTAGGATTCGGCGTGATGCTCGCCTTTGCCTACTTCATCTGGATGCGGCTGGGCGCGCGCAAGCTCGACACATCCGCCATGGGGGGTAGAGACCCGGACCGCAAACAATGGCGGCTCGGCCAGGGCAGCTTTTTCGAGCCAACTGCCGCTCCAGCCTCGCCCGTATCGCCTGTATCGCCCGTATCGCCTGTATCCATTGCCCCGCAGCCCGCGCCCGGCGGACCAGCGTATATGCCGCCAATGGTAGCGCCCGCGAATCCGATTCCACCGATCTCGCCCGCGCAACAGGCGCCAATGCCAAAGCCCCAGCAGCAACCACCATCGCCATCGCCCGCGCAACAAACGTCTCAGCAGCAACGTCCGCCCGCCGCGCCACTCTGGCCGCCTGATCCGGTGGAGCGGCCAACGCCATCGGCCAACGGTGGAGAAGGCGCCTGGCCTGATCTGTGGTCCGATGACAAACGACCACCCAGGCAGTAACCGCGATGCGCGCGGCGGAGGTGAAGGCGGCGTGAGCAGCGTGAATGACGTGAGCGAGCCAACTCACGCGCGCGACGACACACGGCCAGCGATCACTGAGCATTGGAGAGCGTTCTGGCGCACGCCGGGGGTGCCTGGCTTGCTCGGCGCTGGCCTGGCGCTCGAAGCGTTCTTGCTGGCGCTCTGGGTGGTGATCCCGGCGGCAAGCGTCTCGCTGAGTGTCTCGCCGTTGGCGCGTGTCTGGCCCTGGCTGCTGGCTCCCGCCCATCTCGTGCTCGGCGATACCCTCGCCGCTACGAGTCTGCCGCCGGGGCGCGGCTTGCTGGCGCTTTTCGCGCTCGGCCTCTTGCTGGTCGGAGCAAGCTGCGCATCGGTCTATGCCATCCGCGTCGCGCCGAGGGTGCGCCTGAGTCGGCGAGGCATGTTCGCGCTGGCGCTGGGCGGCGCCGTCGTCTTCGGGCTGACGCTGGTCCTGCTGCCATCGCTGCCCTCTGACGACATCTTCAGCTACATCCTCTATGGTCGCATCAGCGCGATGCATGGCGCCAACCCGCTGATCTCCACCCCGGCCGATTTCGCGAACGACCCCTTTCTCTCGCCGGTCTTCTGGCGCGATGTGCGCTCGGTCTATGGCCCCGTCTGGCTGCTCCTCTCCGCCGCTCTCTCGTGGCTGGCCCAGGGCCTGGGAGGCAGTCTGGCGCTCTATGTGGCGCTCTTCAAGCTGCTCGGCTTCGCGGCGCACCTGACCAACGCCTGGCTGATCTGGCGCATTCTGGGCCGCCTCGCGCCCGAACGCCAGTTGCAAGGCACGCTGCTCTACGCCTGGAATCCCCTCTGCCTCCTGGAGTTCTGCGCCAGCGGTCATAACGATGCCGTCATGCTCACGCTG
>JAICKD010000759.1 GCA_025928125.1 Ktedonobacterales bacterium | reverse complement strand
TCGCGGCCAGCCGGAGTGAGCATGCCCGCTTCGTCGAGCCAGCCACGGGCGCGCAGCCGCGTTTCTGCCGCCTCCCACTCCTCATCGCTCCATCCCCGGTGTGGCTGGATCGCCTCACGCGAGACGGTTCCGGTCTCAACGAGTGTGACGTGAGCCTCGCAGCCATCGATCCCGCCCGCGAGCAGCGCGGCGACATGCCCATCACCGCGATATTCGCGCAGCAGTGTCGCCGCATGCCAGAGGCGCATGTGGGCGGCTTCGGGCCAGGGATGCGCGCTATGGGCGGCGAAGAGCGGACGCCCCGCCACGTCGCACGCCGAGGCCGCCGTATAGGCCAGTTGCGCCGCCTCCTCGATAGCTGCTCCCTCGGCGGCATCGCCCAGCAGGCGACGGAGCGCGGCATCGGCGGAGCCATAGCGCGCCGCGAGAATCTGTTCCGGCGACGAGAGGCGCCATGCGTCGGGAATCGCCCGCGCGACCATTCGCGGATGAAAATTGTAGAACGTGGCGGCGACTACCTCTGGCCCGACCGGTCCCATCGCCGCCGAGCGCGACGCGAAATAGCCCATCCAGTAGCCCTTTAGCCCGGCCTCGCTATAGGCTGTCCGCGCCTCGGGCGCAAAGTAGATCATCGCATGATAGGGTTCGAGCACCTTCCACATCGCCCGTGGCAGTGATATCGCGGGTGCGTCGTCATTGGTCGGCTCAGACATGGTCGTTCTCCCTCTCGCTGGCGCTTCTCAGCTACCTGTATGCTACCCGAAAGCCGCACATACTGCGCAAGGTCATCTGGGTGTTATACGCGGGCGATGGCGATGCGCTGTGCTATAATCTGGCGCGGCGTGGCCAGCGATTTCACGCCCCGCTGATAGCCGTAAGGGAGGTCGCCCAGCGCTATGACAGATACGGACGATTCACGGCTTGGAATTACCGTGCTTGGCAGCACCGGATCGATTGGCCGCCAGACTCTGGATGTCGTGCGCGCTTTTCCCAATCATTTTCGCGTGGTCGCGCTGGCGGCGCGTGGCAACATCGCGCTGCTGGCTGAGCAGGCGCGCGAGTTCGCGCCGGAGATCGTCGCTTACACCAGCGATGACCCCACGACCCAGGCGCAGGCCGCCGAGTTGCTCCCCAACGCGCTGCACGGCGTCGATGGGTTGACCGCCGCCGCCACGCATCCAGCGGTGAAAACGGTTGTCGCGGCGACCTCTGGCCTGATTGGGCTACGGCCCACGCTGGACGCGATGCGCGCGGGCAAGACGATTGCGCTGGCCAACAAGGAAACGCTGGTGATGGCGGGCCATCTGGTCATGGCCGAGGCGCGCGCGGCTGGTGTCGCGATTCTGCCGGTGGATAGCGAGCACAGCGCCCTCTGGCAGTGTCTGCATGGTGAACGGACGGCCGAGGTGCGCCGCCTGCTAATCACCGCGTCGGGCGGGCCGCTGCGCAGGGCGACGCTAGAAGAGATGCGCGATGTCACCGTCGAGCAGGCGCTGGCGCACCCAACGTGGCAGATGGGGCAGAAGATCACCATCGACTCGGCGACGCTCGTGAACAAGGGGCTGGAGGTCGTCGAGGCCCACTGGCTCTATGACATGCCCTATGACAAGATCGAGGTCGTCGTCCATCCGCAGAGTATCATCCATTCGATGGTCGAGTTCGTGGACGACTCGATTAAGATGCAGGCGAGCCTGCCCAGCATGCACCTGCCCATACAATACGCGCTGAGCTATCCCACCCGGCTGAGCCGTGAGGCAACGGCGCTCTCCCATCCGCTGAGCTGGCCCGCCGTCGGTCATCTGGACTTTGAGGCGGTGGATATGGCGCGCTTCCCCTGCCTGCGGCTGGCGTATGAGGCGGGGCGACGCGGCGGCACGGCTCCTGCGGTGTTGGTGGGCGCGGACGAGCAGGCGGTACCGCTCTTTCTGCGGGGAAAGATTCGGCTGACGGATATCGCCGCCATCCTGGAGGATGTGCTGGCGCGGCATACCGTCGTGGACGATCCCGATCTGGAAACGGTGCTGGCCGCCTGCTCCTGGGCGCAGGATGAGGTGCTGCGGCTACATGGCGAACCAACAGCATCCCACGAGCGTAGTTCCCTGTGAGAGATTAACGGACCCCTCCCGGCCTCCGCTGCGCTGCGGCCACCCTCCCCT
>JAICKD010000822.1 GCA_025928125.1 Ktedonobacterales bacterium | reverse complement strand
GTTGTCGTCACGGCCGGAGGGACGCGCGAGCCAATCGATCCGGTGCGCTTCGTCGGCAACCGTTCCAGCGGACTGATGGGCTTCGCGCTGGCTGAGGCGGCGCGCGACCGTGGCGCTTCAGTGACACTCATCACAGGCGCCTACAGCGCAATGCCACCCGCTGGAATCCCGCTGGCACAGGTGGAATCCACACGGGAGATGCTCGATGCCGTACTGGCCGCGTGCGCTGATGCGGACGCGCTCATTATGGCCGCCGCAGTGGCGGATTACGCAGTAGCCAGACCAGCCGCGCAGAAGATCAAGAAAGGGTCGGCGGCGGAAAACACCGATGGCTCGTTGACCCTGCGCCTCGTTCCCAATCCCGACATTCTCAAAGAGTTGGCGAAGCTGCCCGCGATGCGTTCGCTGGTGCGGGTCGGCTTTGCGGCTGAGACTGAAGATATCGCGGCGAACGCCGCCAGGAAGCTTGCCGCGAAGGACCTGGATATCCTAGTCGCCAACGATGTTGCCCGGAGCGATATCGGATTTCAGGCGCCCGACAATGAGGTGACGCTCTACCACCGCGACGGCACAATCGAGGAGTTACCAATTCAGACAAAGCGCACCGTCGCCGATGTCATCTGGGATCGCGTGGCCCCGTTGATACATGCGCGCGACACGCCCCCCGGCGATTCACACAGTTGATGGAGCGCGTCATAATTTTGCAATGGGTATTTGTCGCGCCGCGCCGGTCCCATAGCCGTTGCCGCGTCACAAGGCCGGTGCTACACTGCCAGTGCTTTTCAGTCTCATCTGGCCCACCTGTGCGACTCTTCCGTGGCGGGCTTTTTACGAGTGGAGGAGAACGATGCAGGAGGCGTCAATGCCGAACCGCGCTCGGCGTCGCCTGCGTTCCGTTTTTGCCGCGATCAGACCGTCCTCATCCAGCGAGGTCGAGGCTTCCACGGACGATTCAACCGGACAGGCAAGAACCGTCGCAGACCACATCTGGGACTGGCTCGCACGTCGCGATCCATTCTTCTGGGCGATGATCATCATTGCGCTGGTCGCACTGGGGCTTCGATTCTACGGCATCAACTGGGACGCTAACAATCACCTCCACCCCGACGAGCGTGAAATCGTCTTCAAGGCGATGTGCCTCTCGTTTCCCGGTACGCCGCGTATTGGCAATTGCGATCCCGCCTATTCCGGGCCGGGCTGGCTCCTTTCGCCAAATTCGCCGCTCAACCCGCACTTCTTCGCCTACGGTTCATTTCCTCTCTATCTTCTGGCGGCGGTCGCGCATGGGCTGGCCTGGATTACCCACCTGACCGGTGGGCATTTTCTGCCGCCAGATGGAGGAACCTGGGACGATTTCAACCACTTTACGCTGGTGGGTCGGGCAATCTCGGCAATCTTCGACGCTGGCACAGTTCTGCTGGCGGGCCTGATTACTCGACGGCTGGCGGGCCGCTGGGCAGCGCTGCTGGCGGCGGCGTTCGTCGCGACAATCCCTTTCGAGGTGCAGGTCGCGCATTTCTACGCCGTAGATACCCTGATGCTGTTCTTCGTCATGCTGACGCTCTACGGCTGTATCCTGCTCGTGCAGGGAGCGGGCGCGCCAGCACCACGGGATCGCTTCGCGGCGGGCCAGTGGTGGGCATGGCGGCTGGGCGTATTAATTGGCGTCGCGTACGCGCTGGCGATTGCCACCAAAGTAAGTGCGCTGCCGCTGGCGGTTCCGATTCTCGTGGCAGTGGCGCTCTGCTGGTGGCGGCGCGGGATGGAGTCAGCGCTGCTCGCATTGATGGGTGTCGCCTCGATTGGTCTCATCGTCTTCACGGTTGT
>JAICKD010000758.1 GCA_025928125.1 Ktedonobacterales bacterium | reverse complement strand
GCGCAGCAACGCCTCGCCATCGGGCGCGACCGCCGTCACGATGCCCCAGTCGAGCGCCTCGGGAGCCGTGAGCGTCCGGTTGGTCAACGTCAACTCCAGCGCGCGCCGCACCCCTACCAGCCGCGAGAGTGAATAGGTCATCGAGCCGTCAGGGCAGAGACCGATGCGCGTATAGGCCGCCGTGAAACGCGCCGACTCGGCGGCAATAATCAGATCGCAGGCCAGCGCCAGGCTCATCCCACCGCCCGCCGCGCTCCCCTCGACCGCCGCGATCACCGGAGCGTTCATCCGCGCCAGCGCGGAGATCGCCGCGTGCAGATAGGTCGTAATGGCGCGCACGTAGGTCGGTAGCTGCTCGTCCGCATCTACGGTGACGAACTGCTTGACATCGCCTCCCGCGCAGAACGTTTTGCCCGCGCCCGCAATCACCACCGCGCGCACGCCGGTCGTCTCGTCGCACCGCATCGCGGCGTCCAGCAACTCCTTCGCCATTTCCAGGTTGAGCGCGTTCATCGCGCCCGGCCGGTTGAGGATGATATGGGCGATATCGTCACGGATATCGAGCAACACCGTGGCATCGTTGCCGTCTGGCATAGAGTTATCTCTCCCTTCTCTCGACAAAACAAGACCGGGCAGCCCTCCACTCGTCTGGGAGCCACCCGGAGAGAAATCGTCTTTTAGAGTCTACGCCGCTGGTTGCGTGAGTGGAAGGGTCGCCATCAACTGCCCCTGTAGATACGCCGCTATTGCGCCGCCCGCCTTGGAGCTGTCCGTACCCTGATACGCCGCGCCAGCCGCCGCTACCAGAGTCGATACCGCGGACGTATTGGTTGGGGCGGTCAGCAGGGCGAGCGCGGCATTGTCCGCCGTCGTCACGGATTTCGAGACATCCGCCAGCGCGTCCTGTACGGGGCGCGCATGCTGGCGGAGATCTTCGGTCGCATCGGATGTGGCCGTCGCCAGCGACGCATGGTTCGCGGCGTTCTTGATGTAGCCAGCCGTTCCCGACTCACCATTGTAATCGCCACCAGTGCTGTTGCCGCTCCCATTGTTGCCGGGAGCCGCCGCCTCCACCGGGCTGAGCAGGCCGAACCCATCGCCCGCCTGGGTGACGCCGAGCGCACGACACCCCGCGCTGAGCGGCTTGTAGTGCTCGCCGCTGCTGCCCTCGCTGATATCGATGATACTCTGCGCGAGACAGCGGACGAGCGCCGTATTTCCCTTGCTGGATGCTGTGTTGAGCGCGCTGGCCTGCGCATTCAGCAGTTGCGTCTGGCGCAGCACCCCCACCAGCAGGCCAATCTTGCCGGGCGTTGTTGGGAAGCTGAGCAGCAGGTGCTTGATGTGGACGAACGACTGCGGCGGGAATTTGACTGCCAGCAACATATGCCCGGATGGCGCGACAACGTTGCTCTGCTCCTGGGTGATCTCGATCATGTCACCCTCTGTGAGCACGTTGGCGGCTGACTTGTTGTTGAGCCCACCGGGTGTATAGGCCAGTTGGTAGGTCTGGTTCTCGCCCGCCACCAGTTGGCCCAGCGCGAGAATCTGCTCGGTCTCCTGGTTGATGAACCAGACCTCATAGCGCGAGCCGGAGGGCAGCGCTGGCAGGCCGCTGGCGGTGATGCGGAAGCCATCGTCGCTCCCGGTAGGCGTTGACGTGCTATCCACAAACAGCAGGGTCCCGCTCGGAGTTTTGGCGGCGGTCTGATGATTGTTGGCAAGGAACAATGCGCCTGCGGTAATCAGCGGCACCAGCACCAGCGCGATCAGGAAGAACCACCAGCTACGCGAGATGAACTGACGCCACCCCGCCGCCGAACCGCCGTCGATGTCGGTCGGCCCGGTGGGAGCACCGGCTCGGCCCGCTTTCGCACCGGGTCCCATTGGGGCAAGCGTTGCTCCGTTGACTCCACGCCGCGAGAGCGCCTGTTGTGTTGGCCCCGACTGTGACGAGGTCGCGCCATTCCCGCCGGGCGCGTCGAATGGCACGCGCAGGGCGTTGGCTGGGGCGACGACGCGCTGATAGGCGTCCGCGAAGGCGCCGGGGCGCTGGATTCGCTGCGCGGGGTCTTTGGCCAGCGCGTCCGCCAGCACGCGGTCGAGCGCTATGGGTATCCCCGCGCGGGCGCGAGCCAGCGATGGCGGCGGCGCATGG
>JAICKD010000728.1 GCA_025928125.1 Ktedonobacterales bacterium | reverse complement strand
CCGCTCTGGCCGTGGAAGGGATCTTGGCCATGCGTCTGGAGGATCTCGGCGAGTTTGGCGTGATCGCCCGGCTCACCAGCAATCTAGAGACGCGGCCCGATGTGGCGCTGGGCATCGGCGACGATGCTGCGCTGCTCGAACCCGGTCCCGGCATGTTGGTGGTAGCTACCGTCGATGCGCTGGTGGAGGGACATCACTTTGTGATGGCGATCTCGACGCCAGAGGAGATTGGACGCAAAGCATTGGCGGTGAATCTGAGCGATCTGGCGGCCATGGGCGCGGAGCCTTGCTGGGCGCTAGTGTCGTTGCTGCTGCCGCCCTCGCTGGAGGTTGGCATACTCGATGGTATCTATGCCGGACTCCGAAGCGAGGCGCAACGCTATGGAGTGGCGGTGGTCGGCGGCAATATCACGGCAACGGATGGTCCATTGGCGATCGATGTGGTGGCGCTGGGGCGCTGCCCAGTCGGCGCGCAGGTGACACGCGCTGGCGGCCAGCCGGGCGACCTGCTGCTGGTGACGGGTTCACTGGGGGCGGCAGCGGCGGGCTTGCTAGTGGCGCAAGATCCAAAGCGGGCGGAGGGCGCGGCACGGTCCTTGCTACAACAAGCGCGGGACGCACTGGTAACGCCCACGCCGCGCGTCGAGGCTGGTCGGGCGCTGGCGTCGGGCAGGCTGGTGACGGCGATGCTCGATATCAGCGATGGGTTGGCCGCCGACCTGGGCCATCTGTGTGAACGCAGCGGAGTGGGGGCGGAACTGGACGCATCACGTATTCCCATCGATCCAGCCGCTGTGGAGATTGCGCCTCGCTATGGGCGTGAGCCGCTGATGCTGGCGCTCCATGGCGGCGAAGACTATCACCTGCTGTGCGCGCTTTCGCCAGATCGCCGCGATGAGGCGCTGGCCGCGCTCCAGGCCGTGGGCTGCGCGCCGGTCGTCATCGGTCGGCTCACGGCGCCGCAGGCCGGGATGGCGCTACGTTACGAGGATGGCTCGGTCCAGCCGCTCGCCGCGACAGGGTGGGATCATCTGAGCCAGGGACATTTGGTGTAATTATTCACAGGATAACGGTGTTCTGCTCCACTGCATCGCGTGGGGCAAGTATGAAACAGTGTGCTCAAGCGCATGCTGGGTTGTCGCGGCGTTAACAACCGTCGGAGGGCATCATGGTACTATCAAGCCGTGGCGCCGGATTCGGATGGGGTGGCGCGTTGGATGACGAAATCCATAAACTCGTAGAAATGGTGACCGAGCTCGGTATCGAGGTCGAAGATATCTTGTTTAACGCCGTCAGCGCGCTCTTAGGTGAAGGAGTTCACGGCGCGCAACAGGCGCCAAAGGCGGCGGCGGAGTGCGAGGCGCGCTACCAGCAGGCGCATCAACTTGGGATGGACCTGCTGATGGGCGGGCGCGCGTCCGTCGATCAGGCGCGCTGGATTATGGAGCTTCAGGAGTTGGGGCGGGCTTTCCGCCGCATCGCACAGGAATCGACACGCATCGCCACGCAGTCACTTGTCCTTCAGCTACCCGCCGAGGATGTGCTGATACAGGTGGGAGCCAGCATCAATTTGCTCGAGTATCTCGTCGAGCAGACGCGCATGCAGGTGCGCAACGCCATCATTTATACCACTTCTCGTGACCGCGAGAACGCCCGCTCGATCCTGAATGAGTCCACAGACCTGCAACTCGCCTACAATGTGCTGAACGACCGGATGCAGGTGGCTATCGGGGAGCACCCCCACGCCTCATTTCCGATGCAGCAGGTGCTTAGCATTGCGACGCGGCTGGAAAATATCGGTGTCGTGTGCAGCGGTGTTTCCAACGCCGTCCTCTTCGATCCCCCCTCACAGCACTAGCTAGCTTCATGCAGACGGCGAAACGGCCCCTCATGATGCGCGACGAGGCGTTGTAGCTCGGCCAGTCCGGCGAGCGCCCGGTCGCGCATCGCGTCGTCGAGCGCGGTTTCGGCGGCGAACTCGTCTTCGTCCAGCACCAGAGTCGCGCCATCAGGCGCCACCCACAGGTCCAGCAGCAGGTCGCGGCAGAAGAGCTGATCGTCGCCAATCTCCGCAGGCGCGGCGACGTTGCAATACCAGCCTTTGAGCGTACCATCGGGGCTGGTGACCTCGAAGATGTTGTACCAGCGATCGGTGTAGTACCACTCGGTAAAGTGGTCGCCGGTCTCGAAGACCGCATAGCCAAGGTCGGTCGTGGGGCGCGTCCAGAGCGCGTCCAGTCGCACGCCATCGGCCAGCCGCTCCGCCACCTCCGCCTCATAGGTGAGCGTCGTAGCTCCCCGCGCGTTG
>JAICKD010000816.1 GCA_025928125.1 Ktedonobacterales bacterium | reverse complement strand
GCGCGGTCAATCGTCCGCTGCTGGCGAGTGGTAGGCGCCGATCCAGCGCACCCAGGATAGCTTCCCTGACACGCTGTTCCACAAGCGTTCGTCCGCCGTCCAGTACTCGCATCCTTCACGCTCGGCGAGGGCGAGATAATGCGCGTCATACGTCGCGGGTAAGCCGAATTGATGCGCCAATTCAAGGGCACGCAAACTTGTGGCGGCGTCGTGCTCGTACGTCACATCGGCCCCCAACAACTCCGTGAGCGCGACATAAGCCTCTTCGATCGTCATATCGGCCCGTCCGACGCGCTTGTGCAAAATGTTGGTCAACTCGTATGCTTGCAGCGCCGGCGCGATGACCCGAATGCCCGCATTGGCCCACTCTTGCAACAGAGCGACCGCCTCGGGCGAATACGTCTCGTCAAGCACCCACTTGACGGCTACGCTGGCATCGACCACGACGCTGGTCATGGCAGCTGCGACAGGCGTTCATCGCGCGCCTCGTGTAAGAGGTCCGTCGAGTCGTCATCGAAGCGGCGACCATGCATCACCTTCTCCCGCGTTTGCAGGAGACGCCGCACCGTCTGCTGGCGCATGGGCTGCCGGTTCTCGCGCTGGAGTGCCGGCACGCTGTCTTCCAGGATGCGTTCAACATACGCGCGCACCGACAAGTCCTCTTGCGCTGCCGCCGTCTTTATGCGGCGACGCAAGTCAGGGCTAACGTCGACCATCAAGCGCGTCCGTTTGCTAGCATGCGTTGCTTCCGTCGCCATCGTCCCCTCCATTTGCGTATCCGCTGCGCCCATCATACCCCAATGGCGCCATGGTGACAAGTCGCCTCTCCTTCACGCTCGCCCCCATCCTGCCCTATCCGCGCGGCTTTCCCGCTCAGCCAAAGCATAACGAGAATGCTATGAGTCGCCAAGCTTATTGGTATTGGACATTATGGTTTCGGGCATGGCATGATAGCACTCATACGGGCTGCCATGGCCCGCCACGGAAAAGGAGGCGCGACGATGCGCATTCCCCTCGACGGGGCGTCGCTCGATACAATGACGTATGCCGGCGACCTTGGCACTTCACCCACACGGCTGCTCTTGCTCGGCCCGCAGGGCGCCGGGAAAGGGACGCAGGCGCAGCGGCTTGCCGCCTTCACAGGCGCGCGCCACATCTCGACCGGCGACTTGATCCGCGCGGAGATTGCCGCTGGCACACGGCTCGGACGCACCATCAAAGGCTACAACGATCGCGGCGAGCTGGTGCCGGATGCGACCGTCATCGACATGGTCCGGCCCATCCTCTCAGAGGATAACTGGCTGCTGGACGGCTTCCCGCGTACCCTCGCGCAGGCCATTGCCCTCGACCGTGCCCTTGGTGATCTGGGCGCGGGCCTCGATCTTGTGGTGGCGCTGGAGGCGCCCGACGCGGCGCTGATCGAGCGGCTCTCGGGGCGGCGCCAGAGTGAGGCGACGGGCAAGATATACCACCTGGTCTCCAATCCACCCGGGCCGGACGACCCCGGTCCCTTCATCCAGCGCGACGACGATCGTCCCGAGCATATCCGTCGCCGCCTGGAGTTGTACCACGCCGAAACCGAGCCGCTAAAGGAGTACTACGCTGCGCGCGGCCTGCTGGCCCACGTTGACGCCCTCCAGCCGATCGAGCAGGTCACGGCGCGTATCCTCTGGCAGATGGAGGCCCATATGCCGGCGCGCAAGGCCGCGCCGCGCGCTCCGTGGGCGCCCCAGCCGATCCCGTTGCGCGACGAGGAGTGGCGTGACGCCGTCCCATCGGCGTCGTAGCAACAGCAAATACGGTGTCAGAATGGGCGGGCGGACGCGCTGGCGCGCGTCCAACCGCCCAGTCTCTTGTAGCGCGGCGG
>JAICKD010000418.1 GCA_025928125.1 Ktedonobacterales bacterium | reverse complement strand
GGTGGCAAGTGTGGCGCGGCGGCGTGAGCGACTGCTGTCGTTGGCCTTCCCGGCCTGCAATTCGGCATCCTCCGCAGCGACTTCCCACGCGGGCTTGAGATATTCGTAGAGGCCCTCGCGTCCACCCTCGCGTCCATAGCCGCTCTCGCGGTAGCCGCCGAAGCCGGAGGCTGCGTCGAAGACGTTGGTGCAGTTGATCCAAACAGTTCCAGCCTGAATCTGCCCGGCAATCGAGAGCGCAAGATTGATGTTCTCGCTCCAGACGCTGGCGGCGAGACCGTAGTTGGTGTTGTTGGCCAGCGCCACCGCCTCGGCGGGCGTGCGGAAAGTCATCGCGACCAGCACCGGACCGAAAATCTCTACCTGCGCAATGGTCGAAGACGGCGCGACCTCGGTGAACAGCGTCGGCGGGAAGAAATAGCCATCGGTCGGGCAGGACCACGACGGCTGCCACATGCGCGCGCCCTCGTCCACACCCTGCTGTACCAGTCGCGTGATCTTCTCCAACTGCACTGGCGCGATGATGGCGCCGATATCGACCGCCTTATCCAGCGGGTCGCCGACGCGCAGCTTCTCCATACGCGCGCGCAGCTTGGCAAGCAGTTTGTCGGCGACGCTCTCCTGCACGAGCAGGCGCGATCCAGCGCAGCAGACCTGGCCCTGATTGAACCAGATGGCATCCACCACGCCCTCGACCACCGAATCGAGGTCAGCATCGTCGAAGACCACGAAGGGCGACTTCCCGCCCAACTCCAGTGAGAGACGTTTGCCGCTGCCAGCCGTGGCGCGGCGGATGATGCGGCCCACCTCGGTCGAGCCAGTAAAGGCGATCTTGTTCACGTCGGGATGCTTCACCAGCGCCTCGCCGGTACGGCCATCGCCCGTCACGATGTTGACGACGCCAGCGGGCAGCCCGACAGACTGACATAGCTCAGCGAAGACAATCGCGGTGATCGGCGTGAACTCGGCGGGCTTGAGCACGACAGTGTTGCCTGCGGCGAGCGCGGGCGCGATCTTCCAGGCCAGCATTAGCAGCGGAAAGTTCCAGGGGATGATCTGGCCGACAACGCCCACTGGCCCCATCTCGGGCATCTCGCTGGCGAGCAGTTGCGCCCAACCGGCATGGTGATAGAAGTGGCGCGCGACGAGCGGAATATCCAGGTCGCGCGTCTCGCGGATCGGCTTGCCGTTGTCCATCGTCTCGAGCACGGCGAGCAGGCGCGAGTGCTTCTGAATCTGGCGGGCGAGCGCGTAGAGATAGCGCGCGCGGGCATGGCCAGAGAGGCCGCTCCACGCGGGGAAAGCCTCGCGGGCGGCGTGTACGGCGGCATCCACGTCCTCAGCCGTTCCCTGGGCGATGTCGATCAACGGGGTTGCTGTCGCCGGATTGACCGTGGGAAAGTACTCGCCACCGCTCGGGTCGCGCCACTCCCCGCCGATGAAGAGGCGCAGATGCGGCGCGTGAGTGGCAAGCCAGTCCCGCGCGGGCGCGTCGGACTCGGGCGCGGGGCCGTAGCTCATCGACTCGAAAATATCGGCGACGATGACTTTGGTGTCTACTGTGTCTGCCATGTCGCTACACTCCTTCTTGCCCTAAGCCATCGGGTGATGATATCCAGCCGAGTAGCGACCGGAGACAAAGTATTCGATCTGGCGCTCGATGTCGTTGAGCAGGCTGCTGGCGCCGAGGCGGAAGAGGTCCGCGTTCAGCCAAGCGTCGCCCAGCTCCTCTTTCATCAGGATCAACCAGTCGAGCGATTGCTTGGCCGTGCGGATGCCGCCCGCGGGCTTGAAGCCGACGCGGTAGCCGGTGGCCTCCTCATACTCGCGGATCGCGCGCACCATCACGAGGCTGTTGGGCAGTGTCGCGTTGACCATCTCTTTGCCGGTAGATGTCTTGATGAAGTCGGCTCCGGCCATCATACAGACCCAACTGGCGCGCGCCACGTTGCGCAGCGTGCCTAGCTCGCCCACCGCCAGGATCGTCTTCATGTGGGCGTCGCCGCAGGCCTCGCGGAAAGCGCGCACCTCGTCGTAGAGCGCCCGCCAGTTGCCGGTGAGCACATGGGCGCGCGAGATGACGATATCGATCTCACGCGCGCCAGCCGCCACCGAGGCGCGAATCTCCTCAAGTTTGAGCAGGAAGGGATTCTGCCCAGCGGGGAAGCCCGTGGAGACGGCGGCAACCGGGATATCCGTCCCGGCTAGCGCTTCGACGGCGACGGGTACGAGGTTGTGGTAGACGCAGACGGCGCCGGTATGCAGAGGCAGCGAACCGACGCCGAGCGATTCCACCAGGTCGGCGCGCAACGGCTGGCGCGCTTTGGCGCAGAGGCGGCGCACTGTGCCGGGCGTGTCGTCGCCAGAGAGCGTGGTGAGGTCGATGCAGGTGATGGCGCGCAGCAGCCAGGCCGCCTGCCATTCCTTCTTCACCGTGCGCCGAGTGGGGATCGTGGCGGCGCGGCGCTCAACGGCGCTCCGGTTCACCTGTACAGCGTCCACGCGGTCCAGGTCCAGCGGCATGCCGGGATTACGCGCCAGCGCCGCTTCTGCGTGCTCAGTCGCGCGGGCATGCGCTTTGCCTCTGGTCATGGGTGACGTATCGGCGTCGACTGCCATCGACACCCCATCTGCGGTCGTCATCGTTGAACTCCAATCGCGCCGCCTGAGCTTCGTCGAGCCTCTGCGCGGCGTTGTGCGTAATTCGGGGAGCGGCGTATTCTCTCACGATACACCACGACGCCGACATTTGCCACCAGCAGCGTCCTAACACATGTTGGAAGATAGGCTTCACTAGGTAGACCGACCTCTCAATAGAGACGTCGGAGGATTCCCTGGTGGTCTCGCGAGATACCCGATGAGGCAATGGTAGTGGTTCATATCGATTTCGTTTCATTCATTGTAATTTGGCGACAGACCGACCCATTGACATTAAGGATCGAGACCGGTTTGCTACAATGCTGGAGAGGGAAACTGGCCTAATTCAGTAGGCGCGGCAAGACGGGATAAAGGTTGCCTGATGAATCCTGCGTTTGAGCTACCGAAAAGATTCTGGACAGGGATTGAAGCCGTTAAGGCATTGAGTAGCAATCCACGTTACCAAGCAGCTTTTATTTTTGGCTCGGTTGCGGAAGGCACTAGCACCGACAAGAGCGACCTTGATGTGAAGGTCATTGTTGACGAAGACAACCCTTGTGAGAACATCAACCACCCGACCTTTGATGACTACAAACTGGATATTACGTTCCGCTCCTTCGTGCAAATTAAGCAGTTTACAGAAGATGAGATTAAGAAGGGTGAGCGCGAGCCAAACTTGGTACAGGGTATAATCCTCTTTGATACAACCGGTGAGCTAACCGCGCTGCAAGAGTCAGTCCGCAGCATTAAATCGCAAAAACTCGAACCGAAGGATTACCAGTTCGTGCAGTTCATGTTCTATCACGCCAATAATAAGGTGGAGCGCGTCTTAGAGGACGACCCAATGGCTTCCCTCTATTCGATGCACGCCAACATCGGAGAGGTACTCAAACTCCACTTCAGGCTTCATGGGAAATGGTGGGTCAGCAGCAAAAATGTGCTCAAACGCCTGGATGAGTGGGATAGCGAGCTGGCAGAGCTAGTGAGAAGGTTTGTATCTACTGCTGAACCCAAAGAAAAGTTCGGCTATTGGTCGGCAATCATTGACCACGTTACAGCGCAACTGGGTGGGCGGCAGCCCATAGCGGCGAATAATTGCGATTGCAAGGTATGCACAAGGGACTTGGCTATCCTTATTCAAAATGTCGGCGTTTGAATCTCGAATACCAGTTTTGCTTGGGAGATTGTAGATAGGCTTGCTCAACCTCGGGTTCAGCAACCTGGGCCGATGACCAAATTACAAAGTCCGAGACAAAACTGGTATCACCCCCAGAAATCCGGTGTACACTCCGCTCAACATCAGGCCACCCATTCCCACTAGAGAGGTTGGGCGGCCTGTTATGGTCGCTGTTACGCCGATTGTGACGAGGACCAGAGCTCCTGGCTGCGGTCGGCCACGATCTGCTTCGCCTGTTG
>JAICKD010000250.1 GCA_025928125.1 Ktedonobacterales bacterium | reverse complement strand
GACCGACGATCCGCCCTCCAAAGGCAATGTCTTCGGCACACTCAACAAAATTGTGCTGGAGAACGGCCTCTACTGGGTCTTGTCCGAGACGGCCCGCATCGCGCGCCCAGCCACGCGGACGATCAGCCGCGTCTCGGCGATGGGCATCGCTACAGTCTCCGAGACGGACTATAGCCACCGCCTCTTCGCCACACCGCGCGCGGTGAAGTTCCAGGAGATGGAGTACAACATCCCGGCGAGCGACTTCCCGGCGGCGCTGGCGGAGATTCGCGCTGTGATGAAGCGGGAGAAGTTCAACGTTCATTTCCCCATCGAGTGCCGCTTTGCGCATAGCGACGATATCTGGCTCAGCCCCGCCTACGGACGCGAGTCAGCCTATATCGCCATTCACATGTACAAGGGCATGCCGTACGAGCGCTACTTCCGCGCCATCGAGCCGATCTCTCAGCCGTATGGTGGGCGGCCGCACTGGGGCAAAATGCACACACTCGACGCGACGACGCTCGCCACGCGCTACCCCCACTGGGACGACTTCCGCGGGGTGCGTGCGGCGCTCGACCCAAATGGCGTCTTTCTGAACGACTACCTGCGCCAATTGCTCGACGCCGACACGCCGGTGGCGCCGGTTGCGGATAGGCAGTCCGGCGAAAGCTCGCCCGCGGTGTAAGCCGCTCAATGCTCAACCTTCCATTCTTCCGACGAGGAGACCTGCCGATGAGCGAAACCCTGTCCACAGCGCAGCCGCAGCCGACAACACCGACCAGCGGTGGACTCCGGCGCAACAATCTGGGCCTGCCCAACGCAATTGTCATTTCCGTGGCGGTGATGTCGCCCGCCGCCTCGATCTTCTTCAATACCCCGCCGACTGCGAAGCTGGTGGGCGCGGCGCTTCCACTCTGCTATGTCGTCGCCTTCGTGGTGGCGCTGCTGGTCGCCAACCAGTACAGCGAGTTCTCGCGCGAACTGCCTTCCAGCGGTTCCGCGTATACGTTTGTCACAGAGGGACTTGGGCCGCGTTTAGGGTTTCTCACCGCGTGGATTGGCATCGCGGCTCTGGCGCTGGGAGTGCCGTATTCGTTCATCGTGATGAGCGCGAATCTTCAGACATTGCTCTTGCGCTATGCTGGCGTGAATGTCCCGTGGCCGGTGTTCTTCGTCGTGGCGATTGGGCTCATCTTCGCGCTCTGCTACTGGGGCATCCGCGAATCCCTGCGCATCGACATGACCTTCCTGACCTTCGAGATCGGTGTCTGTCTGGTGCTGGCGGCAATCATCCTGTTTCATGTTGGCTCAACCAGCGGTCTGCCGCTCTCTCCCTTCACGACCGCTGGCGTTCCCGCTAATGGTGACCTCTCGATCGGTATCGTACTCTCCGTCCTCAGCTTCATTGGCTTCGAGACTGCCGCGGCGCTTGGCGAGGAGACGCGCAACCCCCATCGCAATATCCCACGCGCGATCTTCGGCTCGATGATTGTCGTTGGCATTTTCTACGTCCTGATGGTCTACGCCGCCACCGTTGGCTACGGTCCTGAGCATATGGCGACGGGCTTTGGCAATGACGCCGCGCCATTCGACACGCTCGGGCGCGCATTTGGTGGGCCAACATTCGCGCTGCTGATCGATATTGTTGGTATCGCCTCGTTCTTCGGCGCCGCGCTGGCGATTGTCAACGGTGGCGCCCGCATTCTCTTCGCCGCCAGTCGCGAGGGCGCGCTGCCCCGCTGGCTCGCCTGGACACATCCGACGCGCGGCACGCCGGTCGCGGGCGTGGCCATGCTCTGTGGAATCGGGCTGGTCACGGGCCTGGCGCTTGGGCTGTTCCTCTCGCCATTCGACGCCTTCGCCTTCCTGGGTACGATTGACGCGATTCTCGTCCTGCTGATCTACGTGCTGGTGAATATCGCCTGCATCCTCTTCTTCGCCCGCAAACGCCGCGCGCAGTTCAGCCTGCTGCGTCATGGCATCATCCCGGCGCTGGGGCTGCTCATCACGGCGGGCATTGTCGCTGCGGCAATGGCCTCGCCGGGGACCGGCGCGCTGAGCTACATCCCGATCATCGTCGCGGTCTGGCTGGCGCTGGGGCTGCTCCTGCTGCTCATCACGCGGGGCAAGCTGGCACGCTAGCCATCGCTCAACATGATGAAGCTCGACGCGATGGCCATGTTCAAGTATCTGGGCCAGTGAGTGTCGCTCCGTATGTCTTCGTAGCGGTCGTAGCCCACATTGCGGGGCGCACGCTCCAACTGGGCGGTAGCTTCGCCCGTAGACGATATGAGGAAAGTGATATAGACTTGGAGCCGACTGCACGGTCGCGAGCGCGCATGAGCGCATATCGCCGCATATCCAGTACCTGAGAATATTTTGTTGGAGAAGGGACACGCTGCCATGGGCATGCTGAACACGCTTGGCGGGGATCTGATACGGTTTATTCGTCACGCCGTCTGGGGCATGATGCGCGCGGGCCTGATCGCGATGATTATCGGCATCATCATTGCCGAGGTGGCGGGTTTCTTCCTCGTCAAAGACTGGCCCACCAGTCTCTTTGTGCATGTGGCGACGGCAGCATTCGCCATCACACTGGGCTACGCGGCCTCGATGACGGCGGCGCTGGTCGAGTTGATTCGCGGGCTGGCGGCTGCTTCCACCCACATCGACGATGTGGTGAAGGATGTGCTCTCCGGCGGCGTCAACGTGATCGACGCGGTGGTCGATGCGGTAGATGGCCCCAACCGCCACGGTATCAAATAAGCTTCAACACTTCTGTTTCGCCCCTCGCCTACCCGGCGAGGGGTTTTCTATTCACGCCGATGTCAGTTGTCGGGCGTGGGCAACTTCGTTTGTCTGGATGGCGCGTATCTGAGAGTGGCTCAGGGTCGCGACAGCGACGGTCTCGCCCTTGAGTGTAAGAAACTCCACGGTGTAGCCCTGGCCATTCTGATGTACCATGACAACTGTCCCGATGTCCCCCGCCTCCAGGCCATATTTTGGGAGCGCCTCCAGCAACACAACCCGATCAAGCTCTTGTACCATCTTCCCTTGCCCCTTTCTGAGGATATGCGGTCACGACGAGGCGAGAAATAGTCCCGCCGGTATCTATGAACCAGACTACACGCACGATAGGGGCGCGTCCATCAGGTGTTTCGAGTGGGCCAACCACTGCGTATGCGGTTCCAAATTCCGTGTTGTCAATCTCGACTACCTCATTTGCCCTCGCATGTTGCTTCAGCGCGTTAGCAAACTCTTCCCAGCGGGCAGCGGTAAAGCCAAAACCGCTGAAGAATACCGCTTTGCTTCGTCCATCCTCATGGGAGCGCGACAGAAGATACGCGACAATCTTCGACTCTGGAACGATAGCCTGCTCATGATGAGGTAGTTTCAAAGCATGCCAAACCTCTACTATAGCTTGTCACTTGCCGCATTATACAGCAATTGTATGTGTCATACTTGTCTTTCGTTGCCCAGGAAGCATCCCAATGCCCGCGAGCGGCCAGCATGCGAGAGAACATCCGTGCTGTCCGCAAATTGATCCACCGCGCCGACGAGGCCAGCGCTCTCTATGGTGCGGCATAGCTCTTCGTCCTGGATCGTCGCCGCCAGGGCATTTGCGAACCGCTCGGCGTGGATCACGCGGTATGGACGGTCGTGGTAGCGTCGCGGCGTTGGGTCGAGTGGATCGGTAAGCGCGAGCGCGTTCTGCAATCGCGCCACCGCTGTATAGGCGTCCGCGAGATGCCCTTCGCGTTCCTGCCAGCTCGATGCGGCCAGGCTAGCAGTGAGATGTGGCCCAAGCTGCCCGGCGCATGTCAAGCGACTGAACGCCGTGCCGAACCATTTGCTGTATGGAGCATAGCGGCGCTCCAGCAGGAAGCAGAGGCGCATCACGTCACGCACCAGCCGTGCGGCCACAATCCGTGACCCCAGATCGTCGCCGACATCGCCACACCGCCCGACAAACGCCTCCTCCTGCGAGATGCGCTGCCATTGGGCGGCCAGCCGGTAGACCCAGACATCGTGGGGATAATAGCTCAGCCGCTGGCGGAGCGGTTCCAGTTGTCCCAGGCCGTCATAGTAGACGGCCCCCGCCGTCACCTCCAGCAGCTTCTGCTCCGGGAATGTCAGCCAGTCGCGCGCGGTGATGGCGTCGAGCGATCTGACGCCAAGCTCCCATTCCAGCAAATCAGCCACCGTCATCACGGGGATATGGTGATTGATCTGGCCCGCCTTCCCTGGCTCAAGGAGGCGCACGCCCGCGCCGCCTTCAATCGGCTCGCTAAAATTCGTTGAGTACCCATGAAAAGTCGGCGGCAACTCGCGGCTGAACATGTCGCCGATGCCCCGGTATAGCGCTGGATACTCCTCGTCGCCGAGAAAGATGAGGAGGCGCGGCCCCCATTCGTGATCGGTCGAGATGTCGGTGTCGTAGCCAAGCACATCGGAGCCGTAACCGATCAGCCCCGCCGAGTAGACGACCTCAGGAAACCGGGCGGCCAGTAGCGGCTGGATGACATCTACATAGAAAAGCCTGTTGAGTTCCAATCCGGGCATGAACTGATTCATCGCCAAAGTCTTACTCCTTAGATGAGCCTGTATAGCGTTCTGGCAGCCACATTATAGAGCGCCGATTGGGTATCATATCTTCATGTGGGTTGCGCCTATCTGGCTATAGAGCGCCTCGTACCGGGGAGGGAACAATGGCGATCATCGAGAGACCTGGGGTGGCGCTCGATCCCGAGGAGGCCGAGACGCGCACTATCCATGACCTGATAGACTTCACCGGCAGGGATGTGCTGGAGATTGGCTGCGGCGAGGGGCGGCTGACGAGACGCTTCGCAAGCGGGGCGCGGTCGGTGCTGGGTGTGGACCTCGACGCGGAGAGTATCGCGCTGGCCCCTGCGCAGTTGCCGGAGTCGTTGCGCTCAGTCGTGACGTTTCAGGTAGCCGATATTACGGCGCTGGAATTGCCCACCGCCGCGTTCGATGTTGCCATTCTCTCCTGGTCATTGTGATGTATCGCCCCTGAAGGCGCCGTGCGCGCCCTGCGAAACATCCATAGCGCCTTGCGTCCCGGCGGACTCCTGCTGGATATCCATCCCGAGCCAAAGCATCCCTGGCTGGTGGCTCAGGTAGATGCACGAACGATCCCCGTTGGCCAGCTGGATGAGTCGTTCCGTATCGGCACGGTGCGCTCTGCCCGCGCGGCGCTGCAAACACTCGTGGACGATGGGCTGTTCGTCTTTGAGTGTGAGACGACCTTCACCTTCACCTATCATTTCGCCGATGTTGACTCCTGGCTCGGCCACATGGCAGGCCAGTGGGCCAGCGCAGGCATTCCCGCTGACATGGCGGAGCGCGCCAGCAGTCTGCTCGCAACGGGCGAGGGAGAGCTGCGTATTCCAAGAGAGATACACGCGGCGCGCCTGCGCAAGCCAAAAGGGTAGCGTAGGCTGCTGACCAGAAGGAGAGTCACCGTGACAAACTGCCAGTGCGAAGGCATCGAGGCGTGCTTCAATCCAAAACTTGCCGCCCAGGAGCTTAATCACTATCGCAAAAAGGGCGCGGCCAAATCAACACGCCGCCTCATCACTGCGCTGGAGGCGCAGGGCGTCGATGGGATGACGCTGCTCGATATTGGCGGCGGGGTGGGCGCTATTCCGCATGCGCTGCTGCGCGACGGCGTGAATAGCGCGACGGCGGTGGACGCTTCGTCGGCCTATCTCGATGTGGCGCGCGATGAGGCGCAGCGGCGCGGCCTGAGCGACCGCATCCGCTTCGAGCATGGCAACTTCGTCGAGCTCGCGCCCAATATCCCACCGGCCG
>JAICKD010000297.1 GCA_025928125.1 Ktedonobacterales bacterium | reverse complement strand
GGTATGCGCGCAACGGTCGAGTTTCGCATGGGCGCTGGCTGCCGGGTCGCCGTCAACGACGAGGCGATGACCGAGCTGGTGCGGCGGGCGGCGATTGCGACCATCGGCGCGGACCACCTACCCGGAGGCGACCAGCGTATCTCGGCCAGCGACGACATGGCGTCCTTCCTGGCCGCCGCGCCCGGCTGCTACTTCTTCGTCGGCGCCGCCAATGCCGAACGCGGCATCACAGCCCCGCACCACAGCCCGCGTTTCGATATCGACGAGGGCTGCCTGCCCATCGGCGTCGAGACGATGGCCCGCGCCGCGCTGGAATATCTCGCGCCGAAGGAGTAACGGCTCTCATAGAGTTCCTCTCAAAACCGCATTCTTAGCCGCGGCATTCATGCCGCGAAGATGGCCTACCCCCATCATTGCCACTAGGGCATGATCGTTTTGGTAGGCGTTCTAAAGGATGGTTTCATGGCCGAATCGACCAACTGCATTCTGTTTGCTATCGTCATCATGCTGTTCGCGATTGTCTTCGCGCTGATATCGACAGGCTTGGGCTTCCTGATAGTGATTATTGCGCTGGTGGGCCTGGGATTTGGTCTGTACGGCCTGTTCGGGAAGGCGATAGCTGAGGCGATGGCTGAGTCGCGCGATTAGCGATGAGCGTAGCGTCAGGAGATACACACGATGTCCTACCATCCCATTCCACCGACACCGCTGGTGGCAGGATTGCCCGCGACGGTCCCGTTTGTCGCGCCCGAGGCGTTGCAGCGCCAGAGCGGACGGACGTTTCGGCTGCGGCTGGGCGCGAACGAGAGCAACTTCGGCCCATCGCCGCACGCCATCGAAGCCATGCGGGAGGCCGCCGGTCGCGTCAACTGGTACTGCGACCCGGAGAGCTATGAGCTACGGGCAGCCGTGGCCGCCCTGCACGGCGTTGCGACGGATGAGATCATCTTCGGCAGCGGCATTGACGACTTGCTAGGGCTGGTCGTACGCGCCTATCTCAGCCCAGGAGAGGTCGCCGTCACCTCGCTCGGCGCGTATCCCACCTTTAACTACCATGTGGCGGGCTATGGCGGACGGCTGGAGCGCGTCCCCTATCGCGATGACCGCAACGACCTGGAGGCGATGGCGGCAGCGGCCCACCAGCATCACGCGCGCATCGTCTATCTTGCCAACCCCGACAATCCCACCGGCTCGTGGTATCCCGCCGAGGCCATCAGCGCGTTTCAGGACGCGCTGCCTGAGGGCTGCCTGCTGATGCTCGACGAAGCCTATATCGAGTTTGCGCCCGCCGATGAAGTCTTGCCACTGGATATCAGCGATCCGCGCATCATCCGGCTGCGCACGTTCTCGAAAGCCTATGGCATGGCGGGCGCGCGCATCGGCTATGCGCTTGGCCCGGCGGAGATGATGAGCGCCTTCGACCGTATTACCCTCCACTTCGGCATCAACCGCGTCGCACAGGAGGGCGCGCTCGCGGCCCTGGCCGATACCGCCTATCTCGATCACGTCGTGACGGAGGTGGCGCGCGGCTGTGAAGACTACACCGCGCTCGGACGTGAGTTGGGGCTGATGCCGCTGCCCTCGCACACCAACTTCGTCACGTTCGATACCGGCAGTCCAGCACGCGCGAAGGCGTTGGTCGCGGAGCTTGCCCAGCGCGATGTCTTCATCCGCATGCCTGGTGCGCCGCCGCTCGACCGCTGCATCCGCGTTACCGTCGGGACCGCTGAGGAACGCGCCACCTTCGCCGACATCCTGCGCGCCATGCTGCCAACAGTCGCGGATACGGGAAATCGCTGACACCATCGAGGTCTTACACTCCAAAGATGCGGAGGCGCAGGGATGCGTCAAAACCAATGAACGGCTGACAGTAACTTCTGGCGCGAATATCCGTATACTCTGTTGGCGCTCTTTTATGAATGCAGGCAGGCGGTATCTCTGTGGCTGGCGCGCGCTGCCTCGTGAGGACGTGGATGGGAGGGTTTCTTCACGTATGAGCAATCCGTATGGATATGATCCGAATCAGACAACCGAGTATGACCCCACGGCGATGGACGATTTGTATCCAGAACCGACACAGGACTATCCCTATCCTAACCAGCAGACATATCCACCGCGCCCATCCAGGTTCAATCCAATGGACGATCAATCTACGATTCTGCACGCGCCAACGCAGGTACCAGCGCCAGTGAGGGCGCCATCCAGGGCTCGGCCGCAGCCGGTTCGCGCTCCCCGCCCGCATGTGGCGCCGGACCGCCGCGACCGCATGGCGCGCGCCAGTTTCTGGCTCGGCATTATCAGCGCGGCGGTCAGTCTGATTCCCGTCTGCGGCATCGTGGCGCTCTTCCCAGCAGCCGTGAGTATCGCCTTTGGTTGGCTCGGACGCAACTCACGGCGGCGCGGTATGGCCTGGGCTGGCATACTGCTCTCGATGCTGGCCATCGCCGCCGCCCTGGCCGTCTTCATTTAAGCCGTATAGAGCGCCTGATACTCGGGCAACTCGTAGAGCGAGGTCAGGTCAGAGTCCACCTTCGACCACTCGGTCAGTTCGGGGTTGACCGCCAGCGCCTCGCGTACCTGCGCAATCGCCTCGGCGGACCGCCCGCGCTTGGCGTAGAAGCAGCCGAGGTTGTAGACAGCGTTGGCATACTCCTCGCCCTTGCCGAAGAGGTCGCGAATGAACGTGACCGACTCCAATTGCACCTGCTCAGCGGAGGCGTCATCGCCGCGCTCCTCGTGCATCTGCACCAGATGCTCGATGGGGTGGAGGTAGATGTTGCCGATGGTCGAGGAGACGAGCGAGCGCCCGTTGGTCCAGGGAAAGCGGTCGGGGTCGGTCAAATCCTCGTCAGAGACGCGCGCGATGGCCGCCGCGTCATCATCCAGCGCCCGCATCGCGTTCGCCCAGACAACATCCCACGGCTCGTCGCGGTGTTCCAGGAAGACGACGTCATTTTCCGCGGGCTGGTCGGGCGGATTGCCGGTGGCGATGGCCCCCAGCCGCCGCGCCTGATAGGCCTGCCAGACGGCGAGATGCACAAAGTGGTCTTTCGGCGCCCAGACCTCTACCGTGCCAGTGGCGGCGCGGGCGGCCTCGTCGAAGAAATCCGCCAGTGTCTGCTCCAGCGCGCGGGCGCGGTCAACAACCGTCAGCAACGCATCGCGCCTGGTCGGTGGGGTGTTGGTTTGCGTTGTATTCATGCAATCAGTTCTCCAGCGTGAGATGTATCACGGCTATTACACGTACCTGCTACGACGTGCGCCATCACCCCAATATTACGCCATATCATGGCTGGCTTGCCGCCTCCCATTCGCTCCGCAGCAGCCCCATGACGACCACATCGCGGTAGGCTCCGTCAGTATACTCATCAGCGCATGTAACTGCTTGAGGTTCTCACGCTCGATGGGGCGCAGGAGCACTTTCTTGCCGCGAAGCATATAGCCATTCCCTTCTCTCAGTGTTCCGCGCGCCCTCTTGGCGCGATAACGTGCAGCGTCAGGGCTATTCTATCTGAGAAATGGAGCAAGAGGTGGCCAGTTTTCTCCCAGAGGATTTTGGTATCTCTTTGCGCTATGCCGCGTCGGTCGCGGGCAGGGCGCGTGGCTTGTTCATGCCACGGAGCGACGGATTGACCAGCAGACTCACCGTGGCGACCGTGTAGATCGCGCCGAAGAGCAGCAGCGATGGCATGATGCCGATGCCCGGCACGATGGCTCCGGCGATAAGTCCGCCCAACGGCGAGCCAAGCATCGCTCCCGCCGTCAGCACGCCGAAGACCCGCGCCCGCAGTCCGGCGGGTACGCGCTCATAGGCAACCGTATCGAAGATGGGGTTGATCGCCCCGATGAAGAGTCCGCAGACCGCGAACAGCGCCACCAGCACGAATGGGCGCGAGGCGAAGCCAACCGTCACGAAGTAGCGGAATGCGCCACCCAGCGTGAAACACACGCCAAGCGTCAACTGACGGGGCAGCCGGTGGCCAATCGCGCCGAAGATCACCGTCCCTAGAAAGGCCGCCCCGCCGGTCGCCGCGATCATTGCCCCGAACCAGACCGCGCTGTCGTAGGTCTGCTTGGCGAAGACCGGAAGCATCACCTCGCTGTTGCCCGCGTCGAGCAGATTCGTCACCAACACCACCAGGATCGGCCAGAGCAAGACCGGATCGCTGCGGATGAACGCGTACCCTTCGTGTAGCCCCGCCAGAAAACGCCTGGGCGCCGATGCATTGCTATCTGCTAGCTGAGGAGCGGACGGCGCAGCTGAGGCGATTGCTGGCACGAGGCGCCCGATGACGAGCGCGGAGAAGGCGAACGAGGCGGCGTCGATCCAGAGCAGATTGCCGGAGCCGATGAAGACGATCAGCAGACCCGCCAGTGGCGCGCCGATAAAGCGTGAGAGCCGGGTCGCGCCATCGGCGGCGGCGGTTGCGCGCTCCATGCGCACGTGGGCGAGGTCCGCCAGGTCTGGCACCATCGCCGCACGTGCCGTCGCGCCTGGCGTTGTCAGCAGACCCGCCAGAAAGACGAGCGCGAGCAGCGCCCAGAACGGCAGCCCCACGGTCTCATAGAGCAGCGGAATCAGCCCGACACAGAGCGCGCTCGCCAGATCGCTCACCACACTGGCGCGCCGGAAGCCAAGGCGATCAACGACAGGGGCGCCGAGCAGCGCCGACGCGGCGACCGCCGCAGTGCTAAAGAAGGCCGCCAACCCCGTCTGTAACACGCTGCCAGTCGTTTGTAGCACGAACCAGGGTACCGCCATAAACATCAGCACATCCCCGACCGCCGAGACGACGTTCGAGGTATAGAGCGCGTAGAGTGGCGCGCGGCGTGTGGGCTGGTTAGCGACGATCTCCGGGATCATAAAGCCTCCTTCTCTGGTGAGTAACTTATAACATGGCTAATCAATAAAGTCAATATAGTGATTCATTTTGTTAATTTGATCGCCTGTGACATGGCCCTGCGATGGAAAGGCATCGCTAGAGTTGACGGCGGCCAGGCGACGTGCGATACTCGCGGTGGAACTACTCATCCTGTGAATAGTCAGGGAGTGAGGAGAAAGCGATGGACGCCGCCAGCCGCCCGCCAAACGCATCGCCCGATGGCCTGGAATATGCCCTGCTCAGCCTGCTGCGACGCGAGCCGCTCCACGCCTATGAGATGTATCAGCGGCTGCGGCGTGGCGAATCGCTGGGGCATATCTGGCAACTCAAGCAGAGCCACCTCTATGCGCTGCTGGCGCG
>JAICKD010000737.1 GCA_025928125.1 Ktedonobacterales bacterium | reverse complement strand
GCTGATGCAGGTGAAGCTGCTCTCGGATCGTGGCATGCCTGCCCACCAGATTGCCTCCGCGGCGGGCATCGCGCCGTTCGTCGTCGAAAAGTCGCTACGGCTGGCGCGCCGTTTCACCTTCGCGCAGCTCGAAGCCGCCCACCGCACCTTGCTGGAGATAGATACCTCCCTCAAACGCAGCCGCATGACGCCTGAGCTGGCGCTCGATCTGCTGGTGCTCGAGTTTGGCAAGGCTGTCTGAGCCAAATTTCTGCTATCGCGCTGGCGCTTGCGGGGGCCGCTGAGCCTATAATTCTATAATTCAGCACTGGCGCGAGATAAGGCGCATCGAAATAAGCATATCAGGGCATGAGGGGGCATACGTTGGCGTCAGGTACGGCGCGCACCCGGAGGCGGTCATCGCGGCGCGCGGGGCAGGGTAGCCATTCGTCGTCGCTCGCGGCGCAGATCAGGCGTATCTCCCCGGCGGGGTGGGTTGCGCTCGGCGCAGGCGTGATCGCGCTCGCTCTTGCGCTGCAAACACTGCAAGGGCCGAGCACCGACTACGATGAAGGGGTATATTGGCAGTCTCTGCGCGCCATGGCCGATGGGCATCCGCTCTTCAGTAGTGTGTTCAGCTCGCAGCCGCCCCTCTTTTTGCTCAGCGTGTATCCCTTCTACATCGTCTTCGGTCAGAGCCTTGGCGCGGCGCGGATCGCGCTGATCGTCTTCTCGCTGGCAGGTATCGCGGGTACGTACGTTGCAGGGCGCGCCTTGGGGCATCCCGCCATTGGGGCGGTAGCATGTCTCTTGCTCGCGCTCGACCCGCTCTATGAGCATGGCGCACATACGTTGCAGGCGGAGTTACCGTCGGTCGCGCTGCAAATCTGGGCGGTGACCTGCGCGATATTGGCAATGCGAGCCAGCGGGCGGCGTCGGACCTGGCTGGTGGTTGGGTCTGGCGTCTTGCTGGGCTGCGCGCTGCTCACCAAGCTTTTCGCTATCGTTGCGCTCGTCCCGATTGCGCTGTATCTCAGCGTGCCACTGGCCCAGCGCTGGCTCGATAAAGGCGGGCATCTCAGGTGGCCCGCGCGTTCCGAGCTGAAGGATGGTCTGCGGCAGATCTCTCCAGCGTTTGGCTGGATGGCCGCTGGACTGTTCGGGGCCATCGCCGTCGTGCTGCTGCCATATATTGGCCAGTTGGGCGCTGCGTACGATCAGGTCGTCCGGTTTCATCTCGCGGCCGCCCAGACTGATAGCCACACATTGCGCGACAACCTCAACCTCATTGTTACAGCCTTGCGGGATGCACGACTGATCTTTCTCGCTGTTCCCGCGATTGTTGTGGTTGTGTGGCGACGCATGTGGGTGAGCGCGCCGCTTATCTTGTGGGCGCTAGCGGACTTTATCACACTCGTACGTCAGCAGCCGCTACTGGACCATCATATCGTGCTGCTCAGCCCCGCGATGGCGCTGATTACCGGATGTGGCGTCTATGCCGTGTGGCGGGCGTTCGCCGAGCCATCGCGAGAGCGTCTGGCGCAGACATTTACGCTCGTCGCGCTGGTGGTGATGTGCATTGCCGGGCTGACGCTCAACTGGAATCAGAATCTCGCGGCGAATGCGCCACTGCCGACTCGCACGCTCTCGATGGCGCTCGCGCTGCAAAGCGTCAGCGCGCCCAACGAGATAGTGCTTTCCGACGATCAGTATGTGGCGGCGCTGGCCAACCGCGATGTGCCGCCGCAGCTGGTGGACACCTCGGCGGTGCGCATCACGAGCGGCTACCTGACGGCGTCGCAGCTGGAAGACTTCATCACACGCAACCGTGTTCACGTGATCCTCTTCGCCTCTGGTCGTTTCGATCTGCTGCCCGGCTTCCGCGACTGGGTTGCCTCGCGCTACACTCAGGTCACCACCTTTGACCAAAACGGTGCGCTCTTTCTGCTGGAGCCGATCAACAACCCTCCGGTGTAAACCGCGAATCGTTACTCGGCAGACTCCACCGCTGGCAGTTCGCCGCGTGCCAGCAGCCAGCGGCGGAGCGTCTCGAGTTCGCTTGTCTGAACCAGCGCCAGCGTCGGCTCCAGGCGGCGGAGCACCCAGCCACGCGCGGCACGGTCCGCAAGCAGTGTATCGAGCAGCGCCGGGGTCGAGGTGGTCAGCAGTGTCACTTGTGGGGTGAGACGGATGCGGCTGGCGGCGCGTGTCCAGTCGGCCAGGCGCACGCGGACGGCGCCCGGCAGCGGACTTTTCGTGAGCGTCTCTAGCCTGTGTGCTATGTCGTCTTC
>JAICKD010000719.1 GCA_025928125.1 Ktedonobacterales bacterium | reverse complement strand
CGATTTCAACCACTTTACGCTGGTGGGTCGGGCAATCTCGGCAATCTTCGACGCTGGCACAGTTCTGCTGGCGGGCCTGATTACTCGACGGCTGGCGGGCCGCTGGGCAGCGCTGCTGGCGGTGGCGTTCGTCGCGACAATCCCTTTCGAGGTGCAGGTCGCGCATTTCTACGCCGTAGATACACTGATGCTGTTCTTCGTCATGCTGACGCTCTACGGCTGCATCCTGCTTGTACAAGGAGCGGGCGCGCCTGCCCCACAGGATCGCCTCGCGGCGGGGCAGTGGTGGGCATGGCGGCTGGGCGTATTAATTGGCGTCGCGTACGCGCTGGCGATTGCCACTAAAGTGAGCGCGTTGCCGCTGGCAGTGCCGATTCTCGTGGCAGTGGCGCTCTGCTGGTGGCGGCGCGGGATGGAGTCAGCGCTGCTCGCATTGATGGGTGTCGCCTCGATTGGTCTCATCGTCTTCACGGTTGTCAGCCCGTATACTTTCCTTGACTGGAAGGAATTTCAGCAGCAGGTCACCGAGCAGACGATGCTCTCGCGGGGACAACTGGATTATCCCTACGTGCGCCAGTTCGCGGATGCGACCAACTATATCTACCCGCTACGTCAGATGTTGCTCTATGACATGGGTTTGCCGCTCGGATTGCTCGGCATTGCGGGCTTTGCCTGGGCCGCATCGAAACTCTGGCGCACACTCAATACCGACTGGCTGATTATGGTCTCGTGGCTGGCCGTCTACTTTGGCATTGTCGGCGGCGCCTATATGAAGTTCACCCGCTACATGCTTCCGGTCTTTGCCGGGCTGGCGATCTGCGGCGCGGCGATGATTGCGGCCTTGAGCGCATGGGGCCTGCGTCGGCTACGAGCGACCAGCGAGCAACAAGTGGAAGGCACGCAACGACGCCGGTGGCGCCGCGATCCGTTCACGTTGCCGCTGGCGCGCTGGGCAACGACACTCTGGGGCGTCCGTTGGTGGCGCGGGGTCTGCCTGGCCATCGCGCTGGGAGTGTTGCTAGCCTCCAGTTTTGCCACGTTTGCCCTGCTCAACATCTACAGCGAGCCAAATACCCGTGTACAGGCGTCCGTCTGGATCTACGATCACGTGCCTACTGGCTCGACACTGACCGGTGAGGTCTGGGATGATCCGCTGCCGATAGAAGCGCCGCCTGCCCGCGTCGATGCGCAGGGCGTCGAATACACCGCCAGTGGCGCGGTCATCAACCCATCGGAATACCAGCAGATTGGCCTCAGTCTCTACGACGATGATACACAGCAAAAAGCCGACCAGTTGGCCCAGAGCCTCGCCAGCGCCAATGTCGTCGTCATCAGCAGCCAACGGCTGATCAAATCTATTCCCAAACTGCCCGACCGCTACCCCATGACCACGCGCTACTACGATCTGCTCTTCGCGGGCAAACTGGGATTTAAACTGGCAGCGCACTTCGATAACCACCCAAATCTGCTAGGCATCACGCTCGACGACAGCGGCGCGGACGAGAGCTTCTCGGTCTATGACCATCCGCCAGTCTGGATCTTCACGCGTGAGGGCGCTGGCCTGACGCAGACGCAACTGACTCAGGAACTGACGAGCGGCCTCTTCTTACCAGCGGCCTCGCATCGCTCCGGCAGCCAGAAATCGCTGCTACTCTCACCACAGGATGCAGGGGCGGATAACCAGTCGCAGCCGCTCGGCGTGCAGTTCCCCGCAAATAGCCTCGCCAATTCGATTCCATTGCTCTGGTGGCTGCTGATCGTCGAACTCCTGGGCATTGTGAGCTTCCCGCTGGCATTCAGCGCGTTTCCTGGGCTGCGCGACCGTGGCTGGGGGCTGAGCAAGCTACTCGGGCTGCTCATCCTCGCCTGGGCCGTCTGGTTGCCGTCCAGCCTGCATGTGTTGCCGTTTGATCGCTGGGCGGTCGTCCTGATGTTCGGGGTGCTGGCGGCGTTCGGCGCGCTTGTCGCCTGGCTGCGGCGAGATGCCATCTGGGCGTTTGTCCGGGTGCGCTGGCGGCTGCTCGTCATTGGCGAGGTGTTCTTTGTGGCGGCGTTCCTCTTCTTCGTCTGGATTCGCGCGCTTGACCCTGATCTCTGGCATATCTATCGTGGCGGCGAGAAGCCGATGGAGCTGGCCTTCCTGAATGGCATTCTGCGCAGTCGCTACATGCCGCCGCTCGATCCGTGGTTCAGTGGCGGCTATATCAACTATTACTACTACGGACAATTCCTGATCGCCGTCCTCATCAAGCTGACCGGCATCGTGCCGACGACCGCCTTCAATCTGGCGATTCCGCTGCTGTTTGGCCTGACATGCTCCGCCGCCTATTCCGTGGTCGCCGGGATGACCGGTCGCTGGTGGGCGGGTCTGATGGGTGG
>JAICKD010000530.1 GCA_025928125.1 Ktedonobacterales bacterium | reverse complement strand
CTGTGCGCAGATTGCGTGCCTGATTTCCGCGTTAGGATAGCATCTCTATTCGCATTGGAGCGCATTCGTATGATGGATGTTTCATAGATATCGCGGCATCGTGTTGGTGTATGTTGGCGCATTATACGCCGGGGCTTCCCGGCGCGCGCTGCGGATAGGAGTGTCAGGGCGCGGAGCATCCTCGATCTCGTTGGTAGCGCGTCGCCGCCAGGCCGTATAATTTGCTGGGATGGCGCGCTCGTGTGGCGTTCATGGCAGCGGAGAGTTGGAGAGGGCGAGAAGTCTGATGCAGGCTGAGGCGCAGCAGAGGCAAGGCGCAACATCGGGAATAGTACGCAAGGCGCGCATTTTCCTGGATGCCATCAAGTTCGAGCACACGATCTTCGCGTTGCCGTTCGCCTATCTGGGCATGGTGCTGGCGTCGCGCGCGGACCACGGCTGGCCCGGCCTCGATAAGCTCATCTGGATCACCCTGGCGATGGCGGGCGCGCGGACCCTCGCCATGACGCTGAACCGCCTGATCGACGCCCGCGCGGATGCGCTCAACCCGCGCACGGCCAACCGCGCCCTGCCGAAGAAGCTGCTGCGGCCCGGCGAGATGGTGGTGATCTCGATCATCGCCGCCGCTGTGCTGGCGTTCTCGGCGTGGCAGCTCAATCCGCTCTGCTTCATGCTTACGCCAGTCGCGTTGCTCTTCGTGGTCGGCTATTCCTACACTAAACGCTTCACCTGGCTCTGCCATCTCGCCCTCGGCCTGACCGACGGCATCGCGCCGGTGGGCGGCTGGTTGGCGGTCAACCAGACCATCAGCGTGGCGAATCTGCTGCCGCCCGCGCTGCTTGGCCTCGCCGTGACGTTCTGGGTGGGCGGATTCGATCTGATCTATGCCTGCCAGGATATCGCATTCGACCGCGCGCACGGCCTCTACTCGATCCCGGCGCGTTTCGGTCCGGCGCGGGCGCTGCAAATCTCGGAGATGGCGCATGGCGCATCGGTGGGGCTGGTGGCGGCGGTCGGCGGCATCCTGCACCTGGCGTGGCCGTTCTGGATCGCGGTGGGGCTGGCGGCGTGGCTGCTGATCTGGGAGCATCGGCTAGTGAAGCCCGATGACTTCTCGCAACTCGACGTCGCCTTCTTCAACATGAACGGCTATATCGCCGTCTCGGTGTTCGTATTCACGCTGCTGGCGGTGGTGATTGGCTGATATCCCCACTTGCTTGCCAGGAAACTACGACATCGCGCGCCTCTCATGCGTATATGCTACAGTGGCAGGAGTGTCTGGCGAGACAGAGAGCATGCTGCGAGACAACGCCACCACTATAACGCGGAAGATACCGCGCCGTACATTCCCTGGAACCGCGACGGCGCACAGATACGGAGCAGATGATGGAGCAACAGCAACAGGCGAGCGCCCAGTCGTCGCAGATTGAGCGCGGCGATACGCTGCTGAAACAGGGCGATGTGCGCGAGGCGGCGGAGGTATTTGCCGGGGTCGTGCGCGCGGAGCCGAATAATCCCGCAGGCCACCTGGGGCTGGCCGAGGCCAGTCTGGCGCTGGGCGACTTCGCGACGATGCAGCAGGCCTGCGCGCAGGTGCAGCAGCTTGCGCCCCAAAGCTCCGAGGCGGCGGTGGCGCGCGCGTTGCTGGCGACGCTGAACCAGCGGTTCGATATCGCGCTGCAAGAGGTCGAGCACTCGATTGAGCTAGACCCCACCCGTGGCTACGCCCATGCGTTGCGCGCGTATGTGCTGCGGCGGCTGGGGCAGCGCTACGATGGCGCGCTGGCGGAGGCCCGCGCCGGACGCACCTGGGGGACGCGCGATCTGGACCACCTGTTTGCCAACGTTCCCAAACCTGCCGAGACGCTGCCGACCGTCGCCGCTGGGGCAGATTTCGCGCCGAAGATTCCGACGACGCCTGGGCCGCGCACATGGGACCAGCGCTCCACGCGCGAGCGCCAGATGGTGCGCGCCCGCTTCGCCGTCCGTGGCGTGCCAGTTGTCACCTATTCGCTGATGGCCATCAACATCGGCATTTTCATTTTGGGAATATTCCCTGGCGGCAGCGCTCTGTACAATTTCGGCGTCGCGCAGGGGAACCTGATACTCAGTGACCCCGTCCAGGCTTTCCGGCTGCTGACATCAATGTTCCTCCATGCCAATCTGCTGCACATTGCGACGAACATGCTCTCGCTGTTCTTCATCGGAGTAGCCGTCGAGCAACTATTCGGCAGCGGGCGTTACGCCTTCATTTACTTCGCGTCGGGCATTATCGCCGGACTAACGCAGATGATAATCCTTCCGGGAGTGCCATTCCTTGGCGCCTCTGGCGCAATCGCTGGCATCTTTGGCGCGTTCGGCGCGCTGATATTGCTCCGTCGGCGAACGCTTGGTCCCGCCGGAAACGCGCTCATTGGGCAATGGCTGTTCTGGCTGGCGATCAACGCCTTCATCTCGATCAGCAATCCGGGTATTGCTGGCTGGGCGCACCTGGGCGGGCTGGTGGCTGGCTTCATCATCGGCGCGATCATGACGACGATGGATGGCAGGCGGCGCGTCCGCGCGGGATATTGACCCTCCATATATCGCCCGCCAGGCACGTGTCCGGCGCCATTTGGCGGGCGTTGGAGGCGGTTGCTGGTTCGCGGCATAAATGCCGCGGCTAAATTGGCATTATGAACTTTTACTTTCTAGGCTGAACACCTTGGGTGAAACGCGAGCACGGAAGGGAATTAGCCGCGGCATTTATGCCGCGAACCGCCCCCCAGCACGCGATTCGGGGTCATGCGTCAAGACCATCATGCCGCGACGCTGGATTACCGATTACCGCCCCGCTTCACAGTTGCCTTTTTGCCAGTGCGCCGCGCGCGTGCTTTCCCCTCGATCCGCTCCAAGAGCAGAGGATGGGGCGCGGGCGGCTGGTCGCTCCACTGGTAGGCGGCGAGCAGCGCGTTATGCACGGCATCCGCCTCCGCCTGCGAACGCGCGTGAATCTCGACAAGCGGGTCGCCCTGCGCAACGTGGTCGCCCACCTTTGCCCGCAACAGCAGCCCCACCGCTGGGTCTATCGTGTCACCCTTACGCCGACGCCCCGCGCCGAGCAGCCCAGCAACCTTACCAACCTGTTCGGCATGTATCGCGGCGAGGTAGCCGCTGTGAGGCGAGGTGACATGCTCGACCCAGGCCGCCTGTGGCAGCTTCGCGGGTTCCATAATGACGCTGGCGTCGCCGCCCTGCGCCGCGACCACCTCCGCCAGCTTCGCCAGCGCCCGGCCGTCCGCGATGGCCTCT